>DATFDA010000001.1:0-4327 GCA_035252525.1 Candidatus Angelobacter sp.
AATTGTTAGTGGACGCCAAGCTGACGGAAAACGATTTTCAAATCGCGCCGCCGGAACGAGTGAAAAGCTACCGTGATCTGGAAGAGGTATTTGACATCACGCTCCTGCCGCGCTCTGCCGGGCGTTTCATCTCTTATCAGCTCATCCGCAACGTTCTGGCCGCTCACGCCGGCGATTTTGATTTTTGTGTGATGCTGGATGCGCGCCGTCCTGACCTGCTGGAAGCGTGGCACACGATCATGCGGGCAGTGAAGTCGGCGGACCTGCGAACACGATGCAAGGTCCTGACATGGCAGGAATTGAGCGGCGAACTGGCTCCGGGGCTGCGCCAGTTTTTGCGGGTGAAGTACGGTATTTTTGCGCCAGCCCTGCCCTAGTTTTCAATGTTCTCACCTGCATCAATCCAATCCAGGGGCGTTCTTCGTACTGAAAGTGTCATTCGACTTTATTCCGTGCCATTTTTTGTCATTTAAGAGCGGCAAAGCAATTTTTGTCACACAGAATTTTTGAAACAAATGAAACGATCACGTGTCTAAGTACCACTATAGAAGTAAGAAAGTATCAAGACGGAAAGCCTGCGGTAGAACAGATTACTGGTTTGCTTCGCGGAAATGGTAGCGTCGCTCGTGACTGTAATCTGGATCTCAGGTGTGGAGGATTTGTGAGGATTTTTGACGCATTATTTGGGTGTTGGCACAAGAACATCAGCTTCCCGCAGACCCACAAACCGGGCACGCGGCGTTCTGTTGCTGCCACAGAGACGGGAACTTATGTTGTTTGCCTGGATTGCGGGCAGGAATTCCCATATGACTGGCAGCAGATGCGTGTGATCTCTTCAGAAAGACTCAGAGGCTGCGCACAGTCGCATGTTGAGATGGAAGCGAAAGCGAGTTAGTGGTTATTGGCCCCACTGGAGAAGTCATGCAGTCACAAAAATTTAACTTCCGGGTTGCAAGCATCATGGCGACGGCTGTCTGTTACCTGTTTTATAACCCGCCTGTGCATGTCGCAATGGTCAGGATGTTTTCCTGATCGGCTTGGCCAGGCGGTTTGGTTCGGTGGTGGTAGTCAAAGGGACGCGGTTTCCGGCCGCGTCCCTCGATATTTGGCAGCAAGAAATAGTTTGGGTGCTTAGCTCACTGCGGTTCAGAACTGCCTGAGTGATGCGTTCTCTCCAGGGCCGCTTCGCTGCCGGATGATCCCATCTCAATAATTTCAACCCACTCAGCTTTATTCTTTTCGAAATACACCACCTTTCCGCCCAGCAGTTCCGCCGCGCTTTCAGGTGAGAGATCGCGATGATAATCAAAGTAGCGCTCGTTCAGGCGGTCCCAGAAATCGGAATGGAACCAGGTAGTCCCTTCATATTTGGTCGAGAACAGATACGCGACCTGGTATTTCGACTTCAATCTACGCGCACGGAGCGTTGCCTCCAGAGTGAAATCAGGAATCCGAACAAGGGAAAATGGCTGTTTCACGTAGCCCAGATAAGGCTTGGTCAACTCATCCGTTGCGGGCCAGGCGGTAAGCACAACCTGGTCGCGTTCGTGCTGCTCCAGGAACCGCGTCGCATTGGCATGGAGTTGGATGAAATCGCGATAGGTCAGATTGTCCTCAGGCGCAATGCGGTAGGGCGGATCAAAGAAGAGTGCAAGAACAAAGAACACCACCATCACTGCGGCCGGCCACTCCCAGCTTGCAATCCGGCGGTGCAGAGTTGACATGCCAAGAATGATGACCAGCGGATAGGCCGGCAGAAGATATCGCGTAAGCAATGCTCCGCCCAAAAGTGAGAACGTAACAATATGCGCCAGCATGATGAGCGCAAACTGGAGTTGCACCGGTATGGCAATTCGTTGGCGCTCGCCGGTTGCATCAACAACGGGAGGGAACATCATTGCTGCGCAAGTTGCGGCCGTGAGGGCAAGCATGTTCATGGTCCCAAAGAGGTGCCAGAAGCGCAATCCGAGCGCGAGGACAAAACGCACTGGAGTTACTGCATGCGTCACGTTGTACTGGTAGAACTCGGGGCTGCCAAAAAATCTGCCGGTGACGTGATGGTGGTATCCGAGCCAGGCGAACAAGGGCAGCAGCGGAATCAGATAAATTGATGCGCTTGAAAACCGGTTTTTTGCGGAACGTTTCTCCCGGTTCAACAACAATTCCCAGAGCGCCAGCGCAAGCGGAGTGATAATTGCTGTTTCCTTGCTCAGCACGGCGAGAGAAAATGCGAACTGGCCTCGCCATTGGTGTTTCTCCACGCTGAGGCGAATGCCCCAGAGGGTGAACGCCGCTGCAGCCAGGTCAGCATGGGCGAGGGAGCTTTGAACAAAGAATATGGGATACAAAGCCGTGGCAATGGTGGACGCAACGGCAACGCCGGTCCCGGCAAGGCGTCGCGCAAGTAGAAATACATTGGTAAGAGCAAATGCGGCTAATAGAAGCTGTGCAATTCTCACGGCAGCAGGCTTCCACCCGCTCAAAGTGAACCACAAGGCGAGATACGCGGCGGGAAGCGGCGGATGGCCGGTATCCATGGTTGATCGGGGGACCACCGTGTGCTGATGGGCCAGATCGTAAGCCGCCGGAACGTAAAAGCCTGCTTCATCCCAGAAAAAAGGGAGCCTCAACAAGGGCGCGTGCAACAGAAAAATGATGAAAAAAATGACGGAAAAAATGTAAAGCGGCGAGAGTTGTCCCGGCTGGGCGGCGCGTGATCTCATGCGAACATTGGCATTTCCGGGCCGCGCTTAGTGAATCTGGCCTGTTGGATGTGAAACAGCAACGTCCAGCTTGATTTCCCCGAATGCCTTCTCATATTGGCTGACGTTTTGCTGCAGAATCGCCAGCAATGCCTTGGCCTGCTGCGGACTCAAATAGATGCCCTGAAAGTTCTGCACCTCTACTTCGTCAGGGCCGACGGGTTGCAGCCGGCCAAAGGTGAGGAAGAAATCCCACACGCTAACGCGCACCTGCACGGAGTTGGCATAGCCGTCACGATACTCGGGAGAGTTGATTAAGCGAACGTTTGGCTGTGGTCCAATTGACATTCGGGACCTCCTCAGATGGTTTGCCGTGAAACAATGAACATAGCAGAAGAAGGCCCTGCGGAGAAACTTGTGCATCTCTGAGGCTGATTTGTATAACAGTAGAGGACGCCTTCTCTGCGTGAGTGTTGCTTGCAGTTGAAGGTTCGACCGAAAATCGCCAGATCGTCTGAAGGGTATTCATGATTAGCTTGCGCTCCGCCTGGTTGGTGTTTTTTGCCGGATCGATTATTGCCGCATCTTGTCTTCTCCCGGCAGGGGCTGCGGCCCAGCGCGGCAAAAACGCACCCAGGGAACGCTCTCTCTCCGGACACGTCTTTGACAAAGACAACCAGCCTGTCTCAAGAGCCGTGGTCTATCTGAAAAATACCAGGACGCAGGTTGCGCAAACCTACATCACTGAACCGGATGGAAGTTACCGGTTTCCGTGGCTCGCCTCGAACGTGGACTATGAGCTTCATGCTGAGTTCCACGGCGCCAGGAGCGATACCAAGATCATCAGCTCATTCGATACCCGAAAGCAATTCGATATCCTCCTCAAGCTTCACTGAAGACCTTTTTTCAGTTCAGAGTTGCCGTGAAGTCGCATCCGCAGAGCCGCGCCTCGCTCTCGCGGCGCGCACGGCAGTGAACATTTATAATGCTCCGTTCTGCACTCCGACTTGATGAGGCCAGCCATGGACTTGACTATTGTTGACATTCACGCCCGCCAGATTCTGGATTCGCGCGGCAATCCCACGGTTGAAGCCGAAGTAACTCTGGGCGATGGGTCCCTGGGCCGCGCTGCTGTTCCCAGCGGTGCTTCCACCGGTGAACATGAAGCCGTAGAGCTGCGCGACGGCGATTCGGAGCGTTATATGGGCAAGGGCGTGCTTACCGCCGTGGGCAACGTGAATCTGCCCATTGCGGACGCTCTGCAAGGCATGGACGTGACTGACCAGCGCCGCATCGATGACATCATGCTGGAACTGGATGGCACTCCCAACAAAAGCAAGCTCGGCGCTAATGCAATTCTGGCGGTGTCCATGGCCTGTGCTCGCGCGGGAGCGAATGCACTCAAGATGCCGTTATATCGTTACCTTGGCGGCATCGGCGCCAACATTCTGCCGGTCCCCATGATGAACATTCTCAACGGAGGCGCTCATGCGGACAGCAACGTGGACTTCCAGGAATTCATGGCCATGCCGGTAGGCGCAGAGACATTTTCTGAGGCGTTGCAGTGGGGCGCTGAGGTCTTCCACACTCTGAAGTCCGTTTTGAAGAAGCGCGGCTACAACACT
>DATFDA010000002.1:0-6965 GCA_035252525.1 Candidatus Angelobacter sp.
CCACCGGGTCTATGCATCCCAACGCCAGTTGGTAATCTCCGGCATGTCCTCGCCGTGAATTTTGATGTACTGCTTATGCGCGGCCAGCTTGCTCTTGAATATTTCAATCGCCTGATCTGAGGCCGATTTCAGGCGTGGCACCCGCCGCAACGCGTCAATCGCCAGTTGATAGCGGTCCGTATTGTTGAGCACAACCATATCGAAGGGAGTGGTGGTGGTGCCTTCCTCTTTGTAGCCACGAACGTGCATATTGTTATGGTTTTTGCGGCGATAACACAGGCGATGGATGAGCCAGGGATAACCATGATAGGCGAAGATCACCGGCCTGGATGTGGTGAAGAGCGCGTCAAAGGCCTCATCATCCAGCCCGTGCGGATGTTCGGACGAGGGCTGGAGCGTCATCAGATCCACCACGTTCACCACGCGCACCTTGAGATCGGGGACGTGCTTGCGCAAGAGAGATGTTGCCGCCAAAATCTCCTGGGTCGCCACGTCACCGGCGCAAGCCATGACGACGTCGGGCTCGCCATTTCCATTGTTACTCGCCCATTCCCAAATCCCGATTCCGGCCGTACAGTGCTTCACAGCAGAATCCATGTCGAGCCATTGCAGTTCCGGCTGCTTGCCCGCATCAATCAAGTTCACGTAGTTGCGGCTGCGCAGGCAATGGTCAGCTACAGACAGAACGCAGTTCGCATCCGGCGGCAGATAAACGCGCACCACTTCCGGTTTTTTGTTCATCATGTGATCGAGGAACCCCGGATCCTGGTGGCTGAAGCCGTTATGGTCCTGGCGCCACACGTGCGACGTAAGCAGATAATTCAGTGACGCTATCGGCTTGCGCCAGGGAATCTTGCGCGTGGATTCCAGCCACTTGGCATGCTGGTTGAACATGGACGTAACAATGTGAATAAAGGCTTCATACGAAGAGAAGAACCCGTGACGTCCGGTGAGCAGGTAGCCCTCAAGCCACCCTTCGCACATGTGTTCACTGAGCACTTCCATCACTCGGCCATCGTGCGTGACATGAACGTCAGTGGGCAGAATCTTCGCTTCCAGTATCCGGTCTGTAGCCTCAAATACCGCGCCCAGACGGTTGGACTCAGTCTCATCAGGTCCCATGATGCGAAAGTTTTGGCTCTGCTTATTGAGCTTGATCACGTCACGCAAAAAACGGCCCAGAACGCGGGTGGATTCTTCCAGAACGACGCCGTGCTTTTCCACTTTTACCGCGTATTGCCGAAAGTCCGGCAGAGTCAGGTCCTTCAGCAACAGGCCTCCGTTTGCATGAGGATTCATTCCCATGCGGCGCTCACCTTTCGGAGCGAGTTCGGCCAGCTCAGGAATCAACTTTCCGGAGTTGTCGAAAAGTTCCTCCGGCTTGTAGCTGCGCATCCAGTTTTCCAGGATCTTCAAATGCTCGGGCTTTGTCGCTAGGTCGGCCACAGGCACCTGGTGCGATCGGAAAGAGCCTTCCACGGGGAGTCCGTCAACCACTTTGGGCCCGGTCCATCCCTTCGGGCTGCGCAAAATGATCATGGGCCACTGCGGGCGTTCTTCAAGATGCCCTTGCCGTGCCTTGTGCTGGATCTCATGAATTTCCGCGATGACTTTGTCCATGGTGGCAGCCATGATCTGGTGCATGACTTCAGGATCATCACCTTCAACAAAGTAAAGCTTGTAGCCATAACCGACGAACAGATCAGTCAGTTCCTGCTGCGGAATACGCGCCAGAACCGTGGGCCCGGCAATCTTGTATCCATTAAGGTGCAATATTGGAAGAACAGCGCCGTCATATTCCGGGTTCAGGAACTTATTGGAATGCCAGCTTGTGGCGCACGGGCCGGTTTCGGCCTCGCCATCGCCAACCACGCAGCAGACGATCAGGTCAGGATTATCAAACGCTGCTCCGAACGCGTGCAAAAGCGAGTAGCCCAGTTCTCCGCCTTCGTGAATCGAACCCGGAGTATCCGGTGACGCATGGCTGGGAATTCCGCCCGGCCAGGAAAATTGCGTGAATAGCCGCTTCATTCCTGCCAGGTCCTGCGTCACGCCAGGATAAAGCTCTGTATAAGAGCCTTCCAGGTAAGTGTTGGCCACCACGCCAGGCCCTCCATGTCCCGGGCCCGCAATGTAAATCGCGTTCAGATTGTTCTTCTTGATCACGCGATTCATGTGGGCGTAGATAAAATTCAAGCCCGGCGTGGTGCCCCAATGTCCTAGCAGGCGCGGCTTCACATGCTCCAGGTTCAGCGGCTCGCGCAATAAAGGATTATCGTGAAGGTAAATCTGTCCAACGGACAGATAATTCGCAGCGCTCCAGTAGCGATGAATCTTGCTCAGCTCTTCTGCAGTCAGCGGGCCGGATGGCCGGCGATCCGCGACGGGTTCAGCGCGGGTGAGGGTTTTTGCCATGCTGATGCTCCTGCCTCATTTCATTTTACGCCCGCATATTCGCGCGCAGTGTCACACCTGATTCATCAACGGCGTATTCATCAGCACAGATGGCACAATCTGTGCTGAAGTTGCGCGTCATTGGGCGTTAGGAGGGCTGAAAACACAGTTGAACCAATGAAGCAACCCAGATTGCCTGTTTCAGTCATGTTGAAAATGCAAGTGAGGCAGGTAACGCAACTCCAGTTGTCCGGTAACGTTGTGCTGTGTGGTTGGGCGGAGAATTGGGATCAGCCATCGCTCCCCCTGGACAAAGGCTGACACCATCAGGTCAGGGCGCGCCTTCCACTCCAACCTCATACTTGCGTCCGTCTGTGTCCCGCCACCGAGGAAGAACTGATTACTGGCTTTCAATTGACGGAAATTGAGGACAAGCTGAGTGGCGCCGGAAAAATGATAGGTGCTCCAGCCCTGGTAAGCGCGGGCGTCCCGGCCAATGGGGCTGCCAAAAATGAAACCTTTGTTCGTGTTGGCGTCGTGGTATTGATTATTGAAATAGATGAAGGTGGGCCCGAAGTCATGTGAGACCAACAACTGAGTTGAAGCAGCCTCAGCACGAAAATCGAGTTTGTTGGCACCAGGAAAATGCGAAATGTAGAACCCAGGATTCACCGCCGCGCGGCGCGGGTTCGCCAGCGGCGAGGGATCATCGTCACTGTACAACTCACTGTAAACGGTCAGCCAGTTACGCAGGCCCGGAATGCGGTAAGAGAAGTCGAAACTTGATTTTCGATCTCCCGGGTCATTGCGGTCGCCAAAGTTGCCCAGCGTATCGCCAAAGGAGAAATTACGGAGCAAACTGTGCGCGGTGAAGGGATGGCCAACTCCCGCCCATAAGGATGCGCGTGTAAAACCAAATTCAAGGTTTTCGGTTGGATGAAAGCTGAGCTTCTGTAAATTGAAGAATGGCCGTTCCGGGAACTGGTGTCCGGAAGCTTTGCTGAACAGAATTTCTCCACGGATCTGGCCCAACCAATGCAGCAATCCCGGCAACACCAACGGCGTGGTGCGCGAAAGGCTGAGCGTGTACATTGGGTCAGCGTTGTCGCTTAGCATCAACGGCCCGCTTTCTGATGGACCAAGCCACTGGCTCTGCTTTCCGAACGTTACCGCGTACTCGCCCAGCTTTACACCGGCATAAAGGTCAATGGGATAAAAGCGATCTGTGGTGCTGATGGCCGCGGGCGGCAGAATTGGATTTACGTCGACAATGGAAATCAACTGGCGTTGCGCATCCGTGAGTGGGCCGCGACCGGGAGCATGCTGGTATTCTCCCTGGGCATAGAAAAAGAAGCGCCCGGCAACGGCGCTGGCTGTGGCGCCGGTAATCACATTTGCCCCCTGATCATAAGGCCGGCCGAAATCATTCCACAGCGTCTGGCCAAAATGGTAGCTATCCCGCAGAGGCGTGCCGGAAATCTGCGTGTAGCGTGAATACACGGAATCAATCTGCGCCGAATAATAATGCGCGCCGGCCTGGCTGAATTCCTGCTTAAGCAGCGCAATGCTCTTTTTTACGCTCGAGTCAGGCGGCAGATTCTGCGCGTAAAAATCAGCCTCATCGATTTGCCGCCGGCATTCGGCGCGCGTCCAGGGCATGAAACCCAGGAACTGAGATTTGATATAGCCGAGCGCAGCAAGCCGCTTCAGCTCCGGATAGATCCAACTATCGAGCGGCACAAAAGGAGATCCCAGAGAATCGGGATCGAGTTGCTCTCCCGGCTGGCGGGAAAATGTACCGTAATTTTCATAGTCCACGTCTGCGGCGTGATGCGCGCTATAAACCTGGCGGCCAATCAGCCAGCCCAGCGCGCTTCCGACCACAACGTCTGCCGGAAAATGCTGCCGCCCCGTAACCCGGCTGATGCTCACCGTGGTTGCGGCCCCATATACCACAGCCTGCGACAGCCATCCGGGATATTCGTGAGCAATAACCGATGCCGCGGTCCAGCTCAACGTGGCGTGAGTGGAAGGAAAGGAAGCACTGTTTCCCAATGACTGAAAGAAGCGCCCCTGGCCATCGGTGGCACTGGGCCGCTCGCGTCCAAACACGAGTTTGACGGCTTCGTTCACCGCGAGGCTGTCAATCATGGCTTCACCGGAGAGCAAGCCTGTTTCACGTGCGCGGGGCGCGTAATGCAGGCTTCCCCAGACGTACATTGACGCGGGCAGGGCGGCCATACCGATCAATCCGCCGTCGGAAATGCTTTTGCTTAAGCTAATCGCGTCAGCATTGGAGCGCGCCCGCTCCATGCTGTGCTGGTCACTGCCGATCAAGACACCAGTGGTGGCCCCCAGCGGGAGAAGCCAGAAAGAATCCGTTGCATGGACATGAAGCGGGCTTGTCCAGATGGCCTTTTGATCGCCTGGCAGGTTCAGGAAGACGCGTTTGACCGATAGAGGAGACTGCTCTTTTACGCTTTGTTTCTGTGCTGCTGGTATGGGCGTTGGCGTGGGTTGCGGCTCAGAAGAACAGCCAATCCCGGGGCAAGGCTCTTGTTGCTGTGATGAAGGCGCCTGCTGGCACTTTGCGTAGTGGACCATGAGGCACCAGGACACAATGACGAAAAAGATTGCTCTGAATCCTGAATGAGTTCCCATGAATTGAAAGCTGAAGCCTGACACTCACTATAACAAGAAGAGCAGTTACACGCAGGTGATTTGCTTCAGGCTTTCAGCTATTGCGGAGTAAGCAGAAAAACGCGCACAGGTCCGGAATGAAAGTGGCTGTCCATGGTGGCCACTTGATGGCGGTTGGTGTTAGGACTCTTGATGCCGAAGGCGACGATCTCACCTTTGGCGTTGATGCCAATCGCGCCTGTCAAAACCACGTTGGGAGGAATGCCAGTTACAACATTGTTTAAGTCAAGCATTCCAGTTGAGCTTGTCCAGAGAAAAGCGCGCGTACCGAGTGGACTGCCGGATTGGCCCACCACCTGGCCCAGGTTGTTGATTCCGAATGCTTCACTGTAGCTGCTTCCGGAGAGGGAGCCCAGCGGCTGAATCCCACTTTGCTGTGTCCAAACAAAAGCGCGCACACCACCGCTTCCCTCAGAAGCTCCCACGACCATGCCGCTGTCGTTGATATGATCAGCGCGGCTTGAGCTATCGCCGGGCAGAGCTCCTATATCGGTCATTGCCCCGCCTTGCCAGACAAACGCACGCTGGCCATCGGATGGAGTGTCAGAGAAGCCGACTGCAACGCCCAGATTGTTGATTCCGTGCGCTTCACTGCTGGGACCGCCAAGAGTTCCAAGGTCCTGAATGATACCGTTGTTCCAGATCACCGCATGCGTTCCCGATGATCCCGCGATCTGGCCCTGATCATTGATGGCAAAAGCCTGGCTGGAATTAGTTCCGGCGAGAGTGCCCAGATCTTTGAGTCCGGTGGCAGACGTCCAGCTAAAGGCGTGCATGGTGTCGTTGGTGTTGGACGTACCTGCAACCGCGCCAGCGCTGTTGATGGCAAATGCTGAACTGTAATCTCCGCCGGGGAGAACGCCCAGGTCTCGCATGCCACCCTGTTTCTGCCAGAGAAAGGCATGGGCGTCACCGCCGTGAGGAAGGCCTGAATCTCCCACCGCCTGCCCTGAAGCGTTGATGCCATGAATTCGCGCGCTGCCGTGACGCAATGTACCGAGATCCGTGGCAATGTAAGTCTGCGAATAAGCAACGCCGCACATTAACAGCGCAATAAGCAACGGGCCGAGCTTGAACTTAAGAAACATCTTTATCTCTCAAAACGCCGTAAACGTGACCGTGGTGGTGACTCCTGACGAAACTGTTGCCGTCTTGCTCTTGGTGGTGTGTCCTGTCTTGGCCACAGTAATCGTGTAACTGCCAACAGGAATCCAGTTGGTGGTGAAAGCCCCGGCGGTACTGGTGCTGCCGGTAACAGTAGTGGCAACAGACCCGCCTTTAATTGTCACCGTAGCGCTGGGAACAGCAGCATTCGTGGAGTTCAAAACCTTTACGGTAATTTTCCCGGCGGTGGCAATGGGGATGTTGAGCGTCGCCGTAGCGCCCGCAGTCACTCCCACGGATAACGTCCGCGCGAGATAGCCGGTCTTGCTGGCCGTGATTTTCTGCGTTCCCGCAGTAACATTGCTGAGCGTATACACGCCGGTGGAACTGGAGGTGGTGGACCCGCCACTCCAACTCACTGTGGCGCCGGAGACTGCCGCTCCGCTGGATGCGTTAGTAATTTTCCCGGTGACAGTTCCTCCGCCGGTTGAGGCGGTCAAGGTGAAGTTGGCCGTGCTGTTGGCCCCTCCGGTGATCGTCACATTTTGGGTGGAGCTCTGGAAGCCGCTGGCAGAAGCAACCAACTGAATGGTTCCCGCGGGCACGCCGGTGAGACTATAAGCTCCGGTAGAACTGGTGGTAGTGCTGCCTCCGCCAAAACCAACCGAAGCTCCGGCGATGGCCGTCCCGCTAGAGCTTTTAACCGTCCCGGAGACAGAGCCAGCGTTGGAGCTGAGCGTAATGGCCGGAGCAGTAACCGTAGATCC
>DATFDA010000003.1:0-3749 GCA_035252525.1 Candidatus Angelobacter sp.
ATGGCTGGGTTCTTCCATCATTTTTGGTTCTGGCGTGCTGCTTTCGTTCGCTCTGATGTATGGGCACTTCGGGCCGGCGGGCAGCAACTTCGTGTTCCACGGTCCCGGACTCGGCCATCTGGCCGCATATCTCAGCGTGACAGTTCTGGCCTGCCTTGGCTATGGTTCGGTGTTCCTGGCTTTGAGCCTGGTGGTGAAAAATCCCATTCTTCCCGGAGCCGTGGTGCTGCTGTGGGAGACATTCCACGCGGTGCTTCCGCCGCTGCTGCAGAGGTTCAGCGTGATCTTCTATCTCAAGCAGCTATGTCCGGTATCAGTGGCGCCGACGGGAGTCATAGCATTGTTCTCGGTGGTCGCAGAACCGGTGGCAGCATGGGTTGCCGTGGCTGGGCTCATCGTCCTTTCAGTGGCTATCCTTGCCTGCGCGTGTTTGCGCATTCGACGCACTGAAATCAGCTATCTGGCTGACTGATTTTCCGCAACTTCGGCGCGCTTCTATTCTGCTTCCTGATGGGGTAAGCTGTATCGGCTCCGAAGCTAGCGAGGTTCGATATGAACGTCCTGCGTACTCTCCTTCCTGCAGTCTCCGTGCTTCTAATCACTTCATCAAATGCTCAACAGCAATCAGCGCCACGGCCGCAGACACCGCGCCAGGCGTTAATTGAAATGATCTCCAAAGGCGGTGAGGCCATAACCAGGCATCTGACCGTCGAAGTGCAGCAGTTGCTTCAGAAACCTGGGAACAAATCCAAGGTTCCGCTCCTCATGGCCTTTGGTTCTACAAAGCCGGAAGGCATTGAAACATTTGAAGCCGGTGACGTTCTTTTGGTCTATAGCGAGCCGCGCCAGAACCTCAAATATGAAGTACGGGTAGACGACGATGACCTGGCGGGAAGCGAAGATACGATCTCGCTCTCCATCCATGCTCTCCGCGACGGTAAAGAGGAAGACACCGGCTTCGGAATGCTGGCAACGCACTTCAGCGTCAGCATGAAGCAGCAGCAGAGCATCTGGAGGCTGGACAAGATCTCAGTCGGCGCGGATTTTCCGGTCGGCGATGCTGACTTTATTCAGAAGATGTTTTTACGCGACCAGCAGCAAACCACATATATCACAGGCGCGGGTAGGGCTGCTGGAGTTGGTGGCGACAACTCCACCGCGCAGCCCGCGACCATTCCGCCACGGCAGATCGTCATGCGCCTCGGAATGGCTGAAAGTTTCTATGCCAGGCTGCATCCGGAGAGCGGCTTCACCTGTTCCCTCGCGGAACTGTCAAAAGGGCCGGGCTTGATGGGCATGGATCCGAAGATAAGCTCCGGAACATACAACGGCTACCATATTTCACTGACAGGCTGCGAGGGGAAGCCGGCGAGCAGCTTTCAGCTTTTTGCTGAGCCACTTACTCCGGCAGCAGGGAGCAAGACCTTCTGCTCCGATGCAACTCAAAATATTCGGTCGATCGAAGGCGGCAGCGGCGCTAATTGTCTGGCGTTTGGCAAAGTGGAACGATTCGACGACAGCGAAGGAACAGGAGTCTTCCTGGGCGCTCCCGTACTAACAACCACCAAGCCGGAACAGAAGCCTGAATAAGCGCTACTTCTGCAGAAAAGGATTGCTCTCGCGTTCCTCGCCGATGCTGGTGAGCGGTCCGTGCCCGGGCACCACTTGAGTTTCATCGGGCAACTGCAGCAACTGATTGTGCAGCGAGCGGATAATCTTTTCATACGATCCGCCGGGCAAATCCGTGCGGCCGATGCTCCCTGCAAACAGCGTATCGCCCGCGATCAGCGTCTTCTGTTCCGGAAAGTAAAGGCAGATGCTGCCTTCGGTGTGCCCGGGAGTGTGAATCACGTTGGATGAAATGCCGCCCACCTGCAGCACGCGCCCTTCGCCTATTGCCTCATCCACCTGCACAACGCCGGGCGGCTTCATCCCGATCCACGCGGCCTGCACGTCCAGCATCTTGAGCAGCGCTTCGTCCTTCTGGTTCATCAGAATTGGCGCGCCTGTGGCCGCCTTCAGCTTCATGGCTCCGCCCACATGGTCAATGTGCGCATGCGTCACCACAATCTGCTTCAGCGTGAGCTTTTCTTCCTGAAGGATGCGCAGAATGTCATCAATCTGGTCTCCGGGATCAATGACCATGGCTTCGCGCGTCTGCTCGTCAGCAATCACTGAGCAGTTGCATTGCAGGGGGCCGACGGGAAAAATCTTGTGGATCATAAAACACCAACACTGGGCATTCTTGGTTGGTACAGCCGTTTGCAAGTTACCTCAGCGGCTGAAGCCGCCCGATTTCAGCAGCTTTACCGCAGGCCTGAAGGCCTGCTCCACCCGCGTGCTGCCAACAACATGGTGAGATTCAAAGGCCTGAAGGCCTGCTCCCACCCTAACCGCCCAGATTAACTCAGGAAAGGCACGAGTGTCACAACAAAGAAGAGCCGCCTCTCGGCGGCCCATCCGATTACCAATGGATTGCGAGAAAAATCTTACTTCTTCGGCGCGTTCGGTGCAGGCGCTGCGGGCGCGGGCCTTACACCCTGCATGATCGATGTTGATCCGCCGTGGCGGGCAAAGATGCTCAGGGTGATCGAAGTGAGCATGAAGATAATCGCGCACCAGGTTGTGACCCGCGACAGGGCCGTTGCCGTCCCGCGAGGACCAAAAGCCGTCTGGCTGCCCATGCCGCCAAACGTGGCGGCGATATCGGCGCTCTTGCCGTGCTGCAGCAGCACCACCACAATCAAAATGGCGCAAACTATTACGTGCACAATGGTGATCAAAACCGTCATTGAATTTCCGGAAATTCCTTTCCAACTTAAATGGTGCGGAAGGGGGGATTTGAACCCCCACGCCTTTCGGCGCCACCCCCTCAAGATGGTGTGTCTGCCAGTTCCACCACTTCCGCAATGCTCAGGCGCTTCGGACCACTGCGGATACAACGCAACGCCGAAGGGGACAGCGAGGGAAACCTCATTATACCAAAGGCGCAGGCGCTCTGCTCACCCTCTCAACGCGGTCGCTGTACACGTTCGCGTTACGCTGAAAAGACACTCGGGAGGGCCGTTGAGTCTTTGACATGATCCGCGCTATCGTTAACGGCATGCCGGACAGCACGACAATGGATGCTGTGTTCGCTCGGCTCCAGCGCTCCATTGAGGCCGACAACCCAAACACCGCGATTCACGCAGTACTCAAATTGGGCAATTTTTGCGACGACAGAAATCGGGTTCCGGACGAACTCATTGAGCGTCTGCTGACGCTAATCGGAACTCAGCAAGTTCTATCCTCGATAGTTGCTGCCACGATTCTCCAATTTTTCGAATTTGAGGCGAGACGATTTACAAAGCGCCAAAAACGGCGCTGTCTGGACTTCCTAAAGGGCAAATTGGATCAGTTTAAGGATGCTGACTCCTTGCATATCGCACACGAAATTGTGAAGGGGAATTACCTCAAATAAGAAAACCTAAAACAAGCCGCGAGGCCGACCACGCGCCGAGCGGCCTCTTTTCTTTTTGTCGCTTAGGCTCCAAACCGCTCAAGTGCTTCTCAGATATTGAAATTTTGGGGCTCCTGAGACAAGCGGCTCGGCACACCAGTTGGCCGAGCCGCGCTGTTACGAGCGCGGAACAAAGTCATGTCGAACATAATGTCCGGCGGTGTGTCGCGAAGCGACCAAAATAATGATGGTGGAGGCGGTGGGAGTTGAACCCACGTCCGAAAATGTTACTGGTCAAGAGCCTACATAC
>DATFDA010000004.1:0-5723 GCA_035252525.1 Candidatus Angelobacter sp.
CGCAACGGACCAGGAGGCAAAAACATTGGCCGCAGATTTACGCTGATCCGCGCAGATCAAAAATTCTTCTTTCAGATCTGGCGTTCATCCGCGTTTATCTGCGGCCCAGGTTTGTTTCCTCAGTGTCTCAGTGACTCCGTGGTAGGTGTTCTCTTTCACCCATCTTTACTGGCACGGCAATGCCGGCCCGGGCAGGGCGGCTGTATTCGGATAACTGAACGCTCCCTGGAAAGCGTCCGATGGCGCGATCTGGGTGAACCACTGCACCAGCGCCTCAGTTTGCGGGTGGAAGGTGAACTTCAGGTCATCTGGCCCGGAGCTGCCATCCTCATTATCGATGCTCAGAGTCACCGGGAAGGCCGGATGGGCCAGCACCTCCACCGGATCGCCAGTTTCCAGATTGCCCTGACACACGCCGGGTTCGCCGGGGAACTGCCAGCGTGGCGTGATGTTGTTGATGAAGGGATCATTGAACGATTCAGAGATTTCGTGGCTCATGGGCAGCACGTCCAGGATGTCAGCGTTCAGGAACGTCCCGGGCGAAGTCCAGCTTGCGTAGGCAGCAATCCAGCGGGGCTGCGGCGTGACGCTTGTGTCGCGGAAGAAAGTATGGAAGCCGAGAACGCAGCACGGCCCGCGCGTTACCAGCGGCGTGGCGCTGGGCGTGAACAGAAAGGTATTGGGGAAGAACTCAATGTTCATTGCATTGGTGGTCCAGTCGCCGGCATTGATGGCGTTCACGCCGATGTTGCTGAACTGCTGGTTGAAGAACTGCTGCAGCATGAAGACCACGGTGTTGCCGTCGGTGGATGTCCGGGTAAACCACGTGCGCACCAGAGTCGGTACCCTGTTGATGTTCACTGTTACTGTAAACGGCACGGTCACAGTTACGTGCTCCACGAGCTTCACCGGCTCAAGGCTGGTATGCCAGTTGTCCTTCATATGATTGAAAAATTCCGCGCGCTGCACCGCGTCAGCAAATTGCACGTGGCCCACGGTGTAGTCGGCGCGCCGGAAATTGGGCGAGTTGAGCATGAGCTGCAGGAAAGGATCCACGGGAACGGTAAACGCAGTGGTTCCGTCGGCGTTCAGCAGCACCACATCAACGGCAATGATTTTTGTGGGGATGTTGGTTGTGTGGCCGGTGAGCGGATCGTTGCCCATCATAACGAAGGGGAAGCTTCTGGTTCCTCCTGTGCCGTTAGGACCTATAAATGATCCGCTGAAGTTCGCCACGGAAACTACGTTGGGCACGGCTCCCGGGGGATCAACTGTAATGTTGGAAGAGGCGGCGGTCTCGTCGTTCAGAAAATCAATTGGATTATGGATGTCTTGGACAGGCATCTCGGCCTCAGGCCCGGAGGAAACTGAATCAGGGGCTGCATCGGCGGGCTGGGCGGTTTGTGCATTCGCGGTTTGCAGGAATCCAAACATCGCAAACACGGCAAGCAGCACCAGGGCTTTGCGATTGAGGAAACTGCCAAGGGAAAGGCGGAGACTTGCTTTCATACACTCTCTCCTGGGGGCAAGATTGAACCCAAATGGCTCGGCAGGATGCGCGGGGAACCTGGGAGTTTTGCGCTATGTTCCCGGAGCCGCAGAGAAGTCTACGCTTTGCCGCCAATGTTTGCCACCAGTCATTTTTCCCTAGCACTATGTGAGTAGAGCGGACGCAGCTCTGGGGACCAAAGAAGATGCGTTTAGCGCGGAGCCAATTGATATGAAACTGGCAACTACGAAAACGAGCTTTCACCGGTTGAAAGGGAACTCGCTGATCCAGTGGAATCCACGATTGTTCAACAAAAAGGAGTTCAGCTCAATCTTCTTCAACTTGGCCAAGATCTTTTTTCCATCCGTCTCGCCGGAGAGAAGAATGATCCCCGGTGTATGGTGATCCAGCGTGAAATTGGCTTTCCACTTCTGGTCGTCGGGCTTGGTAAGTTCCAGCGTTCCGCCTTTCTCGTCCAGTTTGCCACGGAACCTCTGCGCTTTGCCCTCGGCGGGCGCAATCGTAATGCTGTTGAACAGGTCAAAGGTCACACGATGCCAGCGAGTTTCATCAGTGAACAGAGGCGGGCGCGGCTGGCCGTCTACGCTGAACTCTTCTACCGAGTAGATGCCGTACAGGGGAGGTCTGGTGGCGAGATCGCCGTAGTCCTTGGCCTGCTGGTACGACTGGCGCAGGCTATATCCGGCAGACCACATGAGAAAGATGATCTGCGCTGCCAGAAGTCCCACCATAAGGGAGCGGCGTTGAAACAGCCGTGGGGATTCAAGCGGTGGCGCAGGACGGTTAAGGACAAAAACGTTAGTGAGGCGTCCCAGTTCGGGCAGGAGAAGAAAGCAGCTCATCAGCAGCAGGTTCAGGGAAAAGATTTTTACTGGAACGTCATAACTCATGTTGAGGATAAAAACGTTGGTCATGGCTGCGGCAGAAATCAGAGCGCCAAGCGTGGTCAATCGCGGGAGGATCACAAGCGCGCCGCCGACCATCTCAACGAGTCCGGTAAAGATGTTGTAGGTTTTGGAATAACCCATGAACGTCCAAAGCAGACCCATGGGCGAGCTATTACCATACGGCTCCAGCAGACGGCTGAGATAAGGATAAGAAAACTGTGACTTGATGACCTTATAGGCTCCGTAACCCAAAAGCGTGGCGCCCAGAAAGAGTCGCACGTACAGGCGCAGCCACTCATGCAGATAGATGTAGTTGCGCCGTTTGCGGTCCAGGAAAGACCAGAGCAGGGTGGCAGCAAAGGCAAATACCAGGAACAGCATGTTTTGGATGTAGTCATGCATGGTGTCGCCGCTTCCGGTGAGAGGGTACTGCACAGGCTGGCTGAGATGGAGGATGTGAGCGCCGGTCCAGATCACCAGCTTCTGCCAGAGCTTGTCCCACCAGCCGAAGATTATGTCGGCTTTGGGAATCACATTCAGAGGGGAGGGAAAGCAATAAAGACCGAAATAGACAAATCCGAAGCGGAACGCCAGCTTGCGCGTGAGAGACCAGCTTGCCACCTGTTCGGCTGCCGGAGCCGGCGCGATGGCTGCTGCACTGGCCGACGTCGTTTCAGCTTGTACCTGTGGATGCATACATTTCCTTCCCCGGAATCGTATTCAAGTGACACTCATGTCAAAATCACGCAACTCAAATCTTCGGCGACAAGATCTGAGTGGTAGCCTGCAATTTCCGCAAGCCGCGCAGCCAGCGCTCGTAGTCAGTGGCTTTATTTTGAAAATACTTGGCTACTTCAGGATGCGGCAAAATCAGGAATTTCTCATCCGCCATGCCCTGTACAACGGCATCTGCGACCTGAGCTGGTTCAATTGCAGTATCGAGCAGGAAAGCGCCGCCGGCAAACTCCGCTCTGGCCAGCATGTTGGTGCGCACGCCCTGCGGACACAGCGCGGAGACGCGGAGGCCCTGGTCGCCATAGGTGATGCTGAGCCATTCGGCAAAGGCCAGCGCCGCGTGCTTGCTTACTGTATAAGGCGCCGACCCGATCTGCGTCAGCAATCCTGCGGCAGAGACGGTCTGCACCAGGTAGCCGGACTTGCGTGCGAGCATCTGCGGCAGCACAGCGCGGGCAGCGTAAACGTGGGCCATGACGTTTACTTCCCAGCTTCGCTGCCACTCATCGTCAGCAGCTTCGGGACCTCCCGCCACGCCGATGCCCGCATTCGAGCAGAAAACGTCCACCTTGCCAAAGCGCTCATTTGTTTCCTTTACCAGCTTCTGCACGTCAGCTTCTCTGGCCACGTTGGCTACGATTGCCGCACCCTGGATTTCTGCTGCCACGCGCTCAGCGCCGGGTACATCAATGTCAGAGACCACAACCGCGCCGGCGCCCTCCGCAGCGAACTTCCGGCACAGCGCTTCGCCGATTCCATTGGCGCCGCCGGTCACAATGATTACTTTGTCCTGAATTTGCATGCCAGAAAGATAAAGGAGAATTCAGCCCTACCGCAACGGGTGTTGCAATCCTTGCTGGAAAGCGCTCCTGGCTATTGTTCCTGCAACTGCTCTCACAACGGGCATTTTCGATACACTGGCTTAAGGCATCATACCTACTGCCGGGAGGCTCCATGATTCCATTTGCCATCGGCGTCGATCTGGGCGGCACCAACCTTAGGATTGCTGCAGTCGATACCAACGGAAAAATCCTGGAAAAAATCACGCTGGGAACGGAGGTCACGCGAGGCCGAGACAAGGTGATTTTTGAGATGTGCAGCGCCATCCAGGGCCTCACTACAAAATACCGCAGCAGCACAGGTCATCTCTCAGGGATTGGCATTGGCGTGCCGGGAATCATTGAAATGCAAACCGGGATGGTGCGCGAGTCGCCCAACCTGCCGGGCTGGCAGGACTATCCTGTGCGGCAGGAAATTGAGCAGCGGCTAGGCACCCACGTAGTGCTGGAAAACGACGCCAATGCGGCCGCGTTGGGCGAAAAGTGGCTGGGAGCCGCTTCCAATGTTGACGACATGTGCATGATCACCCTTGGAACCGGCGTGGGCGGCGGAATCGTTTTGCAGAGCCGCATCTGGCACGGCATGACCGGGATGGCCGGCGAACTCGGCCACATCACGGCTGATCCCAGCGGACCACCCTGCGGCTGCGGCAATCACGGATGCCTGGAGCAGTACGCATCGGCCACAGCGGTGAAGCGCATGGCCGTGGAAGCGGTAGCCCTGGGTAAGGCCCCGGAACTGGCGCGGGCCATGAATGAAGAGCCGGAGTTCAGCTCGAAGGTGGTCTATCAAATGGCAGTGCAGGGAGATGAACCTGCGCAGCAGATCTTTGTCCAGGTGGGCAGAGCACTGGGAACTGTGATTGCCGATCTTGTAAACATTTTTAATCTTCCCATGTACGTGGTTGGCGGCGGGGTTTCTCATGCCTGGGACGCATTCGCACCGGCGCTGCTGGAAGAGGTTAGAAAAAACTCATTTGTGTATCGCGCCACCGCGCCCGTGCCAAGCGCTCATGGAGTTCAGGGAGCGGCCATCCATGATGATGCCCTTCCTGTCCGGCGAAGCACCATCATCACGCGTGCGCTGCTGGGCGGTGATGCCGGCTTGCTTGGAGCAGCACGTCTGCCGATGATCGCGCAAGAAGTGAAACTGCCGGAGCAGGAATTGAAACGGGCATAGCCTCCGTCAGGAAAAACTTTACAAACAATTTTGCCTTAGCTCCGCGTTTTCGCTCGCGGCTTCGGCATATACTCTTTCGCAAGGAATGAAGCGGCAGGCTTTTTTTTTCGACGACGGAAACTGCCCGGCCCAGGACTCCTGTAAAACTATCTTGGTTGGAAGCCGATTGCCGTTTCTCCTTTATTGCAGGACTTTGAGTTTTAATCAGGAAAGATAACAGTTTAGACAGGATCCCAAAGGTTGAGCCGCAAGAACCGCCCCCTTCCGAGCGGCAGACCCCCAGCCACTCCCTCGGAGGCGCAAGCAACTCAAGTAGCCAACGGTTTTTGCAAAGCTGTTGCAGTCCCTTCCATTGCCAACCGGCGCCGTTCTGGCGCAGAAGACGGAGCTTTTATGGCAACTGCACCCAAAATTCCTCTTCCCATACACGAAATTGAAAACGTTCTAGCGTTCCGCACCAAAGTTGGGGCGGAAACGGTAAGAGGCGGCGAATCCAAGAATCTCGGCACTGTTGATACCAGCCGCTTCGACAAAATTCGTCTGGTGGCGGATGAGCGCATTGGTTCCACCTG
>DATFDA010000005.1:0-6800 GCA_035252525.1 Candidatus Angelobacter sp.
TGGCGTTGATGGCCCTGTTCGTCATCGGTGGGCTCACCGCTTGCGGCGGCTCTGCTAACAACACGCCTCCGCCTCCGGTGGTGAAACCGCCTACTACCGCTACTCTGATTGTGACCGGCACCAGCGGCTCACAGACGGCAAGCATCAACCTTAATCTCACGATCAATCACTGATTCCCGTGAGATTGAAATTGTGATCGTGGCGGGCGCGAAAGCTCCCGCCATGATTATTTTTTGAGCGAAGCTCGGGCGTGGGCAGCAAGATTAGAATCCAGGTACTCCCGCCACGGTGATTCCGGGCATGAATGGCACGCCGGACACAGTGATTCCAGGCACTCCAGCAACACCAGACACTGTGATTCCTGGAACTCCGGGCAGGGAATATCCATGTAACTAGTCGTCAGCTAATCAGCATTATCGACTGGAATTCAGCTCTTTGTAGCGGAAGCATTCGGTCAAGTGATCATTGACCATGCCCACAGCCTGCATGAACGCATAACAGATGGTGGATCCGACGAAGTTGAATCCGCGCTTCTTAAGGTCCTTGCTCAACGCTTGTGATTCTTTGGTTTCAGCGGGAACAGTCTTGCTTGTGCGCCAGCCATTTAGTTTGGGACGGCCGCCAACGAATTGCCAGATGTAACGATCGAATGTGCCGAACTCTCTTTGTATCGCAAGAAAGGCGCGCGCATTGGCAACCGCGGACTGGATCTTCAGCCGATTGCGCACGATCCCTTCATTCTTCAGTAGCCGGGCGATGTCGCGCGCATTGAAACGGGCCACGGCAGCGGGATCAAATCCGGCGAAGGCAGCGCGATAGGCATCTCGCTTGGCCAGAATGGTAGACCAACTCAGTCCGGCTTGTGCTCCTTCCAGAATCAGGAATTCAAAAAGCACCTCGTCATTATGCTGCGGAACACCCCATTCGCGATCATGGTAGGCGATCATCTGCTCGGTTGTAGCCCACGTGCAGCGGGTGATTGGTGCTGCCATGACCAGAATCTACCACGAAGAGAAGAGTTCTATTCTTGGCAGACGTGGCTATCGATTCGCCAACGTTGCTATATCGCCAAGTCCCAGGAGATTTCTGTTGGCTGTAACCAGCGTCAGTCCCAGCACCTTGGCCGTCGCGGCAAGAAACCGGTCTGCTGGGTCGGCGTGCGGCAGACCAATTTCTTCGCTGATTCTTGCTATTTCCCATGTAAAGGGCGCTTCACGAAAACGAGCAGTTGCTGCCTCAACCCATTGGGCCGCAGTGCCGCTGATTGCGATCTTGCCTTTGCGGATCAGAATAAGAGATTCCCAAACGCTGATGGGAGATAGCCAGATCTCTCCAGTTTCGTCTGCGATCATTTCACGGACAGCTTTTCCGAGCCGCTGTGGCTCCCGCAAGCTCCAAAGCCATATATGTGTATCCAGAAGGAGCTTCAATCGCGCAGTACCTCCCACTCTTCCGGGTCCGTTGCAGGCGAAACAATGTCACCTAATATCTCCATCTTGCCTTTCATACAACCCAACCAGTTCCCTCGTTGTTTTGGCGGCGATGGAGGCACCAGTTCAGCAATCACCTTGCCCCGTTTTGTAATCCTGACCGGCTTTTTGGTCTTATTCACTTCGTCCAGAATGGCCAGGCATTTTGCCTTGAATTCGGATGCGGAAATCTCATTCATGACCAGTTCATTATACCATAGTCATTTGAGATGACCACTTCAGCCCGGGCCTTTGCAAGGCGACTTACTCCTGTAAACTCAAGTTGATATGCGCGTTCTCATTGCCGGTGGAGGCACCGGAGGACATGTGATTCCAGCCCTCGCCATTGCCCGCGAGCTCAAGTCCCGCTACAACGCTGAAATCATGTTTGTCGGCACGGCCCGTGGGATTGAGAACCGTCTGGTTCCTCAGGCCGGCTTCGGACTGATGAAGATCAAAGTCGGCGCCCTCAAAAATGTAGGCATCCTTACCCGCCTGCGGACTCTCGTTGACCTTCCTCTTGCGATTCTTCATTCGCGAAAGATCATCCACGTCTTTTCGCCTGATGTGGTGGTCGGGGTTGGCGGGTATGCCTCAGGCCCCGCAATGGCGGCGGCCATCCTGGGAAGAATTCCTACACTGGCTTTTGAGCCCAATTACGTCCCCGGATTCGCCAACAAGATGGTGGGAAAACGCGTGTCCGCAGCGGCGGTCCATTTCGAACAGACGGCCAGCTATTTCCGCAATGCGCAGGTGGTTGGCGTGCCGGTGCGGCAGGAATTTTTCGCCGTTCCACCCGCTTCCACTCCTCACCAACCAACGTTGCTGGTTTTTGGGGGCAGCCAGGGAGCGCATGCCATCAATCAAGCCGTTACTGCGGCAGTGCCTGAAGTGCTACGGCAAATTCCCAACTTGCGCGTCATCCATCAGACGGGAGAGCGCGACTATAATGACGTGCAGGCCGCATACTCGCGCGCTGGTATTCCGGCAGAGGTCTCAGCGTTCATTGACAACATGCCGCAGGCGTTTGCTGGCGCCGACCTTTTGATTTGTCGTTCGGGGGCCAGCACTGTGGCCGAAATAACAGCGGCAGGAAAACCGGCAATCTTTGTCCCTTTTCCTCAGGCTGCGGACGATCATCAACGGCGCAACGCCGAAGCTATTGCTCAGGGCGGTGCTGCATTGTTGATTGCGCAGGCGGAACTCACAGGCGAGCGTCTCGCGCATACCATCGTGGAATTGATGGCCGATGGTAGCAGGCTGCAGCAGATGTCAGAGCGCGCGCGAGCATTGTCACATCATGATGCTGCCGGGCGAGTGGCGCGCATGGTGGCAGAACTAGCGGGAGTGCAGAGTTAGCCGCGAATCAGAGCGAATGGGCGCGAATTCTAAAAGTTGTTTTTCAATTCGTGTGTATTCGCGTTAATTCGCGGCAAATAACGAATGTTTGCAAAGATACAGAGGATTCATTTCGTCGGCATTGGCGGCATCGGCATGAGCGGCATTGCTGAAGTGCTGCTCACGCTTGGCTATAAGGTGTCCGGCTCAGATCTCAGGTCCTCATCCGTAACAGACCGGCTGGCGGAACTTGGGGCCATCATCTTCACCGGGCATCAGGCGGAGAACATTACCGGCGCGGAGGTGGTAGTTACCAGCTCTGCGGTCAGTCGAAACAATCCTGAAGTGATTGCCGCGCACGCCCAGCACATACCAGTGATCCCACGGGCGGAGATGCTGGCTGAATTGATGCGCCTGAAATATGGGATCGCAATTGCCGGAATGCACGGCAAGACCACCACCACCAGCATGGTAGCCGCGGTGCTCGCGGCGGGGGAACTGGACCCTACTGTTGTGGTCGGCGGGCGGGTCGATGCTCTGGGATCGAATGCCCGGCTTGGCAAATCGCAATATCTGGTGGCTGAGGCGGATGAAAGTGACCGCTCCTTTCTCAAGCTCTCGCCCATCCTGGCGGTGGTCACCAACATCGACCGTGAGCACATGGATTGCTATCGTGACATGGCCGATGTGGAGCAGGCATTCATTGAGTTTGTAGACCGTGTTCCTTTTTACGGGATCGTTGTACTGTGCAATGACGATGAGCGGCTGCGCAGTCTTCTGCCCCGTCTTGCCCGCCGCGCTGTTACTTATGGCGCCGGCGCCGGGTCTGACTTTCGCATCCTGCGCAGCAAGACCCAGTGCTCCAGCAGCAAGCACTTTTCCCATTTTGAGGTGGAATACCAGGGCAAGTCGCTCGGCGACTTTCATCTCCAGGTTCCCGGCCAGCACAATATTCTGAACGCCACAGCGGCAATCGCCGTGGGCATCGGACTGGATATCAAGCCGGAGCAGATTCGCGAGGGCCTGGAGAATTTCGCCGGCGTTGACCGTCGTTTCCAACTCAAAGGCCGGGCGGGTGGCGTCAGCGTGATCGACGATTACGGTCATCATCCCACTGAGATTCTGGCCACGCTGGCCGCGGCGCGGCAGTGCCGCTTCAATCGCGTGCATGTGGTGTTTCAGCCGCATCGCTATACCCGCACCCGTGACTTGCTCGACCAGTTTGGTACCGCATTCTCTGACGCTGACAACATTTTTGTGCTGGATATCTACCCCGCCAGTGAGCCTCCTATTCCAGGGATTACCGGGGAAGGCGTCGCGGAAGCCATCCGCAGCCTCGGTAGTAAAGATGCTCGTCACCTGTCTTCTTTTGAGGAGGCGGCGAAAAGTGTTGCGGCGCTGGCGGAATCCGGGGACATGATTCTTACTCTGGGAGCGGGCAACGTATCCCATTTGGGCGCGCAGATCCTGGAACAGCTCAAATTGCGCAAAGGAGCCAAGCAGGTCCCGGCATAAGTCACCAAGAATCCTGGTGAACAGACGTGTCGGGCCACAATCCGCGAAACGAATGCTGGTGTGGCCCGGCCTTTATATCCTGTGCCTTTCAAACTCTTACTTCACTGCTGTCTTCTTCGCAGTTCTGTACTTCTTCACCGCGTTGACAAACTGACGCGCCACATCGGCCGCCCCCAGAGGCCCGGAGAATGGCCCCTCACCTTTGCCGGAAACCAGGACCATCGTGGTGTTCTGGTGTTTCAACTGGAATGGATAATCCCAGGCAAAGGTGTAACTTACGTTGAGCAGTACGTCAGCAACGTGAGGATCGTCCACAATTCTGATGTTCAGCTTGCGGAATTCTTCGTTCGCGCCAAGCGCCGCCTTCATCTGATCACTCCCAAAATATTGCGCCTGGTGTGCGTCAACCCACATGGTTTTAAAGTTGCGAAGAATAAAATCCGGGTCTTTCGAATTCTTGAGCAGGTCTGATTGATCGGCAGCATCTGGGTTCGCTGCTTCTTCAGGCTGAGGCGCTCTGTTCTGAAATGAGAGGCGCTCGGGCGCCCGCGCCGCTGTTGTCCTCTCTGGTGTTTGCGTCTGCGGTGCAGGCATAGAGTTGAGTCCCGCCGGAAACGCCTCAATCGGCGCCGGACCGAGGTAGCGCCCCTGAGCATAAAACCTTGTTCCATTCATCCCGTTGGCAGAGCCGGGATATCCGCCCTGGATGGGTGGCCGTTGCCGGTTGAAATTAGGCCGCTGCTGGCCCCAGGCCGCTGCCGAACCCGTGAACAGTAGAGTGAGTACGATGACGGTGAGTGCCAAGCCAAGAATCAGTCTCGAAGTGAACGTGTGCTGCATGTTTTTTGTGTCCTCCATGCGGGCAGCATCGCGCCGGAGACCGGATTCCGGCAATGCATGGCGGGTAAACTGGAGGTCAACCGCATCTGAATTTGAGATAAACAGCTAAGATGCAGAATCCAAAGGTGTTCACATCGGTCTCAGCGGCTCCGTTGACATGTGTTTAGCTCTGCTACATTAGGTTCGTCATGCCTTTCCGGAAAAACATATTCAGATTCTTCTTTGCTCTGCTGGTGATTTTGCCGCTCTCGGCCCAGGCTCCTGATGCCACTTTCCGCATTACGCCGCTCCGTCCGGTTGCAGAGCTGCAGAAAGACGCTTTAGCGGCCAAGCCGCCTCACGAGACAGGCGACTTCCGCAAACCTGAACTGGTGGAACTCATTAAGCTGGATCCCACCATAAAGCTCGACATTCGTTATGCCACTACCAACAACTTCCTGAGTACTCCCATGTACTCGCAGGCGCGGGCATTTCTGCAGCGGCCGGCCGCAGAAGCACTTGTGCGCGCCAGCCATTCTCTTCAAAAGCAGGGATACGGGCTCCTGGTTCATGACGGTTACCGGCCGTGGTATGTGACAAAAATGTTCTGGGAAGCTACCCCGGACGACAAAAAGATTTTTGTCGCCAATCCTCAAGAGGGGTCACGGCACAACCGGGGCTGCGCGGTGGATTTGACCTTGTATGACCTGAAGACTGGAACTGCGGTGAAGATGCCCAGCGGCTATGACGAAATGTCGCCACGTGCTTACGCGGATTACCCAGGCGGGACACCCGAGGAACGTGAGCGTCGCGCCATCCTGCGGCACGCGATGGAGGCAGAAGGATTCACGGTGTACCCACAAGAGTGGTGGCACTTCGATTACAAAGATTGGAAGCACTACCCCATCATGAACGTCAGATTTGAAGATCTGGGAAAGACAAACTGAAAGAGGAGTTGCCAAGATTGCCAAAACTGCCAAAATCGAAAGGGTCATGACAACTTCACAAGTCGGAAGTTGTATTGCTCAATTTTTGGCAATTCCGGCGATTCTCAAACCAGCGAGTCACGCATTCGCTCTCGTCGGCTCCGCTGCGCAAAACATCTATCTCTGGTACTCAACCGGCATTCCCGTCAGCCTCTCAATGCGCTTGGCGATCGGCGGATGCGTTGAAAACAAACTGGCAAAGTCCATCCCCACCAGCGGTTGAATGATGAACAAGTGCGCCGTTGAAGGTGATGCCACCAGCGGAATGCGCTTTGAATACGCGTCCAGTTTCTGTAGAGCGCGAGCCAAAGCGTACGGATTGCCGGTGAAATGTGCTCCTGTTGCATCTGCTTCGTACTCGCGCGTGCGTGACACCCAAAGCTGAATCAGCATGGCGGCAAGAGGAGCCAGGATGATCATCAGAATAGCGCCTAGGCCTCCGCCACGCCGGTCGCGATCGTCTCCGCCATATCCGCCAAACATTGCACCCCAGGCAAACATGCGAGCAAGAATGGTGATGGCGCCGGCCAGTGTGGCTGCAATGGAACTGGTCAGGATGTCACGATTCCGCACATGACCTAATTCGTGCGCCAGCACGCCTTCAAGTTCTTCGTCGTCCAGCAGACGCAAGATCCCTTCTGTTACCGCGACGGCTGCGTGATTTGGATTTCGC
>DATFDA010000006.1:0-6010 GCA_035252525.1 Candidatus Angelobacter sp.
TACGGGCCATGATCATGGCGCGCATGTGCGGAATGCGATCTTCGGCAAAGAACATGTGCTCAGTACGGCACAAACCAATTCCTTCAGCGCCGAAGGCACGCGCCGCGACGGCATCGCGTGGAATGTCGGCATTAGCGCGCACGCCGATTTTGCGGAACGGCTCAGCCCAGCCCATCAGCTTCTGCAGATCAGGATTATCCGGGCTTGCCGGCAAGGTGCCCAATTGTCCTTTCAGCACGCGTCCGGTGGTGCCGTCGAGCGAGATCCAGTCGCCTTCTTTCAGAGTGAGCGAACCGATACGCATTTCTTTTTTCTTTTCGTTGACTTCGATTTCACCCGCGCCAACGATGCAGCACTTGCCCATGCCGCGTGTGACCACGGCTGCATGGCTCGTCATGCCTCCGCGCGCGGTGAGAATTCCGGCGGCCACCTCCATACCATGGATGTCTTCCGGCGTGGTTTCAGAGCGCACCAGAATCACAGGATTCTTTTTTGATCCGGTGCCGGCCTTAGCGACGGCGTCGTTGGCGGTGAAAACGATTTGGCCCACAGCCGCGCCTGGCGATGCAGGCAAGCCCGTGGCAATGAGTTCGATATTGCCGCTGCGCTCGTCGAGTCGCGGAACAAGGAAGTCATAGAGTTGATTGGGATCGACGCGGAAAATTGCTTCCTCGGGTTTAATTAGTCCTTCATTCACCATATCAATGGCGATGCGGACGGCCGCCAGCCCGGTACGCTTGCCGTTGCGTGTTTGCAACATGTAAAGGCGGCCTTCCTGAATAGTGAACTCAAAATCCTGAACGTCGCGATAGTGCTTCTCCAGGCGCGTGGTGATGTCACGAAGCTGGTCGTAAACTTCGGGCATCTGCTTGTGCAGTTCACTGATGTGAATGGGCGTGCGAATACCCGCTACCACGTCTTCACCCTGGGCGTTCATCAGGAACTCGCCATAAAATTCCTTGATTCCGGTTGCCGGGTTGCGAGTGAAACCGACGCCAGTTCCGCTGGTCTCGCCCAAATTGCCGAACACCATGGCCTGTACGTTCACCGCAGTGCCAAGATCGTCAGAGATGTTGTTGATGCGGCGATAAACTTTGGCGCGGTCATTGTTCCATGAGCGGAATACTGCGTCGCGGGCCATGGAAAGCTGCTCCAGCGGCTGCTGCGGGAAGTCGCGTGCGGCGTGTTTCTTTACCACTTGCTTGTATTGCGCAATCACTTCCTTCAGGTCTTCCGGTGTGAGCTCCGTATCCTGCTTTATTCCGCGCTTCTTTTTCTGGCCGTCAAATACTTCCTCAAACGCATCTTTGGGGATATCGAGCACCACATTGCCGAACATCTGAATCAGGCGCCGATATGAGTCATAGGCGAAGCGCTCATTGTTCGACTTCTGCGCCAGAGCCCTGACGCTGTCATCGTTGAGACCGAGGTTGAGGATGGTATCCATCATTCCGGGCATGGAGAACTTGGCTCCGGAGCGAACGCTCACTAACAGAGGATTAGCGCCTATTCCCAGCTTTTGCCCCTGCAAGTCTTCCAAACGTGAAAGAGCTGCCATCGTTTGCTGATGCACCGCGTCTGAGGTCTTATTCGTCCGCATGTACTCGCGGCAGGCTTCTGTCTGAATAGTGAAGCCGGGAGGGACAGGCAGACCGGCGTTGGTCATCTCGGCGAGTCCAGCGCCTTTGCCGCCGAGTTCATCTTTCATTTTGCCGTTGCCTTCGGCTTTGCCGCCGCCAAAAAAGTAAACGTACTGCGTGCCTTTGGGGGTCTTGGGGACTTCTACGGGGGGACGAGAAACGGGGGTTACGCTCATGAAAACACTCTCCAGATAAAAGGATGGCCTCGGGAATAAGGGTCCAAACAATCAATCTTAAACTCATTCAGCGCATTGTTCTACTTGACGCCACGGTCGGGGAGGAGTCTGGAACGGCCTGCAATGGAGCATCTTTTACTTGCGTTCGGTCACAATCTCCGAGAAATCCGCGATGCTGGAGAACTCGCGCACAAGCGTTTGCAAGAGTCCCAGCCGCTGGGCGCGCAGAGACTGGTCATCAACCATGACCATAACTTTGTCAAAGAAAGCATCAATGGCCGGACGAAGCTGTGAGATTTCCAACAGCGCCTGCTCGTAGCGCCTGGCGGCGCGGAGCGCGTTTACGTTGTTGGCCACCTGCGGGATGGCAGCGGCCAGCTTCTTCTCTTCCGCTTCAGTGAGCGCGCCCGGATTGAACGGCTCTGCCACTTTGCTCTTTGATTCAGCGGCCTGGCGAAGAATATTTTTCATGCGCTTGAAAGATGTTGAGATAGCTTCAAAGTCGGCTGATGGACGAACTTTGGCGACCGCCTGGGCGCGGGCAGTGGCATCAACAATGTCGTTCGCATCTGCGGCCAGAACAGCATTCACCACATCGTATGCAAGTCCCAGAGCGTCACGCAGATAGAATTCCAGCCGCTCGCGGAAGAAGCTGCTCAACGCGCTGATGTACGCATCTCCGCTGAGGGTAAATTTGTCCTCAGCCTCGCTGCCCCGGTACGCCTCTCGCGCATTCTTCATGAGCTCGGCGAGATTGAGCTGCAGCTTGTGCTCAGCAATGGTCTTCACAATGCCATTGGCCTGGCGGCGTAGAGCGAAAGGATCCTTTGAGCCTGAAGGAATCAGGCCGAGCGAAAACATTCCAGCAATGGAGTCGGCTTTATCAGCAATGGAGAGGACTGCGCCTTCCAGCGTGCGCGGAACTGAATCTTCCATGGACTCAGGTTTGTACTGGTCGTAAATGGCATCGGCGACAGCCAGAGGCAGTCCTTGTGCTTTGGCGTAGAGCCCGCCGATGATTCCCTGCAATTCAGTAAATTCTTTCACCAGTTCAGCAGTCAGATCAGTCTTGGCCAACTGCACTGCCGTTTCAACCGCAGCAGTATCGATTTTCAGGCCATTCGTCACCAGCGATTGGGCGAGTTGGCTCGCGATCTTGCTCATGCGTGTGGCCTTCCCCGCATAGCTGCCAAGGTCCTTCTGGAAGGTGACGGCTTTGAGCATGTCAACACGAGCGGCGAGAGGAATTTTCTGGTCGGTGTCCCAGAAGAAACGAGCATCGTTGAAGCGGGCGCGCAGCACACGTTCATTGCCATGGCGGATGGTCCCATCGGGGTCAGCATTCGTATTCAACACGGCAAGAAAATGCGGCGCCAGCTTACCCTGCGCATCCTCGACGGCGAAATACTTCTGGTGGTCACGCATTACCGTAACCAGCACTTCTTCCGGCAAAGAAAGATATTCCCGATCAAAGCTGCCAAGTATTGCTGAAGGCCACTCGGTCAGGTTGATGACCGTGTTCAGCAGCTCAGGATCTTCACGCCAGCGTGCGCCCGGAACAGTACGTGTGGCCGCATCGAGCGCCTTGCGGATGTGATGTTCGCGCTCACTGTAGCTGGCCATGACGTAAGCATTGCGCATGGTTTCAGCATATTGAGCAGGCGAAGGAACATTGATGTTGTGTGATCCAAGGATTCTGTGTCCGCGAGAAACTTTGCCGGCCTTCACGCCGCCGAATTCAAAAGGAATGACCTGCCCATCGAGCAGAGCCACACTCCAACGCACCGGACGCACAAACCGCTCGGGCTTGTTGGCGCGCCAGTACATGTTTTTGGCCCAATAAATTCCAGCAACTTCCTTCGGCAACAACTCAGCCAGCACTTCGGCGGCAGCGCGGCCCTTCCTGGTTACTGTGGCGGTTAGATACTCGCCTTTCGGGTTTGTGACCCGGCCAAGACTGTTCAAGTTCACACCGGCTTTTCTGGCGAAAGCCTCTGCCGCAGGAGTGGGCTGGCCATCTTTAAAAGCAACCTTCACGGCTGGACCAAGGAGTTGTTCTTCGATGTCCGGCTGAGAGGCGCGAATTCCCTGGCAGAAAACCGCGAGCCGGCGAGGCGTGGAATAGGCTTCGACTTCGGCGGCACCGGTAAGGCGCTCTGTAGCAAGCAAATCCTTCACGCGCTTCTGCAGCTCCTGCCGTGCACCATCCAGCATCCGCGATGGAATCTCTTCACAGCCTATTTCAAGGAGAAAGTCAGGCATCAGGCCGCTCCTCCTTTTTGCGCTTTGCCTGCTTCAAATGCGGCGTTCTGCTGGGCCAGATAGGCTTTTGCCAGACCTACTGCAAGCTGCCGGACACGGGTGATTACGCCAACGCGCTCAGTAACCGAGATGGCTCCGCGAGCGTCAAGAATATTGAAGAGATGAGAGCACTTGAGACAAAGCTCATAAGCAGCCAGTAGAGGAAAGCGTTCCTTTTCCGCCGCAGAAGCAGCCTTGTTGCGCATGAGAACATTAAAGTCATTGATGAGGGTTTGGCACTCAGATTCATACATTTCCAGGTGCTTCCACGCTTTGGAAACATCGGCTGCTTCAAAGTTGTAAACCGAGAGCTGAAGCTCATCTTGAAAACGAACATCGCGGTAGCTGGTGGGAGAGCCGGTCTTGGGATCGCGCGCCCAGACAATGTCATAAATGCTGTCCACATCCTGCAAGAAGGCCGCGATGCGCTCCATGCCGTAGGTGAGTTCAGCGCAAATTGGGTCAAGATCAATCCCGCCACACTGCTGAAAGTAGGTGAACTGAGTGATCTCAAGCCCATCCAGCATGACTTGCCAGCCGACGCCCCATGCGCCCAGCGTGGGCGATTCCCAGTTGTCCTCTTCAAACTTGATGTCGTGCTGGCGGAGGTCGATCCCAAGTGCCACCAGCGACTCCAGATACAGCTCCTGTACATTTTCAGGTGGAGGTTTAAGGATTACCTGCATCTGCATGTGTTTGTAGAGGCGATTTGGATTATCGCCGTAGCGTCCGTCGGCTGGACGACGGGATGGCTGGATGTAAGCCACTTTGTACGGGCGGGGTCCGAGCGAGCGCAGGAAAGTTTCCGGAGACATGGTGCCGGCGCCAACTTCGGTATCGTAAGGCTGCTGCAGAACGCATCCCTGCTCCGCCCAGAAACTGGAAAGACGAAGGATGATTTCCTGGTAAGTAGGAGCGTTGGCTTTGGGCATGGTCGAAAGTACTTAATTTATCAGAACTTTGCCATCAACGCTGCGCGGTTGCTAAGCTATCTTTAAGCTGTCTTGCCGTTTACTGCCGCACATCCCGCCGCTATCCTTCCCTTCCGGAAGCGCTTTATCTTTTCCGCGCTGGTGGTTGGGGCCATTGCTCCGGACCTGCACTATTTTGTTGGAGTAGACCACCATTTTCAGGCGACTCACACCGTTGCCGGAGCGTTTTACATCTGCCTGCCTTCTGCCCTCGCGGTGTTATGGCTGTTTGAGCGAGTGCTGAAGCTGCCCCTGATCAGCCTGGCGCCGGAGAGACTGCAGTCGCGGCTGGCGCGTTTCGCGGAACCATTCCGGTTTGGGCCGGCAAAGAGATTCATCTGGATTTTGATATCGCTGCTGCTGGGCATCTTTTCTCACCTGCTTTGGGATTCATTTACCCACGGCGGTGGCTACATGGCCCAGCACATTGCTGCGCTTCGCACGGTGCCATTCGCCCGGTATGAGATCTACCGGCCTCTCTACAACCTGCTTCAGCATCTGAGTTCGCTGCTGGGTGTGGGAATCCTTGTGAGCGCCTATTACCGCTGGTCCGAACGAGCGCAACCGCAGCCCGTCCCGGAAAAGCTGAGGTTGAACCCAAGAGTAAAGACGATTGCCCTCGCCGCCATTGGAAGCGGTGCTGCCATTCTGGGATTGATTTGCGGGTTTCTGGACTCCCGTGAATCAACCCGAGCCACGGCATTTTTTGTGGACGGCGTCATCTGGTTCACCACACTCGCAATCGCGGGGCTGGTGGTGTTCAGCGTGTATTGGCACAGAGGGCTGCGATCAGGATCATCATTTTCCCAACCGGGTTAAAGACTTAAAGTTTTTCCAGCATGGTGGCGGTCACCAGTTTCTTTTCAATGTGGCGTTCAATGCGCTGAGCCAGAAAGCGGCGCAGGTCCGCGGCTCGTTGGCG
>DATFDA010000007.1:0-12088 GCA_035252525.1 Candidatus Angelobacter sp.
GAGCTTCATCCGCGCGGTGTTGCCCAGCAGGTTGAAAGCAGAGAGTTCTGTCGGAGAAAAAACGGTTCGCCGAACCAGGAGCAATACAGCCGCCGATTGCGTAGTAACCAGCGGGAGCGCCAGCCCCTGGCAGGTACGCTCTTTTCCCGCCTCCAGGTAGGAGAAACTGAAGTTCAGCAGCCGCTTCTGCTCAATCGCCTGTGAAGCAAATGAAGTAGCGTGGGTGAGCAGGATAGACTTATCAGGACTCTCTTTGCCGCCGCTGGAGACTGTTTCAAGCGTGCAGGTCTGGCCATCTTCCTTCAAAAGAATTCCCGCCAAAGCCGCGAGAAAGAGCTTGCGCGCGGTCTCTGCAACGTACTCGCGGATGGCAGCAGGTTCCCCGCTCATCTGCGCCAGTTGGGTACACGCCTCCAATACCTTATCCATGGGATCGGGGACCCTGCCCTGTACACGAGGGCGGCTGGCGGCGGATTTCCGGCTCGGTTTCACTGCGATTGGCGTGAAGGTACTCTGGAATCTCATTTTGAGTCAATAAGGAAAACCTCAGGCAGGAATTCAGAGGACAAACCTTAGCTGTCTCATGGTGAGACGAAAAACTCTCTATTTCCGAGGCTTTGAGACGTAAATCAACGCCCTGTTCCGCCGATGGACCCGATCAAGGATCGATCCTGATATCCGCATCTCTCAATTTTTCAACAACTTGCAAGGTTCATGGTACGAAGGTTCTATGTCTACCCGTACATGGCAGCGGCATTGCACTTTCCACAGGGGGGATTGCCCTGCCTGTACCGCAATTTTTGTAGGGTGCCGTAAGAAATAGAGCAGAGGGCAACAACTTGAACGAGATCAGCGAGAGTGCCCCAAAGGTAACACGTGCCTGCCGTGAGGCAGCGACGTGGAGGCGAGAACAATGAAATTTGGAAAAACCATCAGCGGGAAGCTATATGGGGGCTTTGGAGCCATCTTCTGCATCGTCATTATCTGCTTCATCGCCGACATCTGGGCCGTCTGGCACGCCCGGAACACGGGCCAAACCTACCGGCAGGCGATCGCCATGCAGCAGCAAAGAGCGGAGATGGACCGCGCCATCCGTGACAATCGGCTTCACCTGCGCAATTTCCTGCTCAACGGCGATACCCGTGAATCTGATGCCCTGTTTAAAGGCCTGGCGGACGTGGACCAACTGATCAACAAAACAGAAGAAACCACGGCCTACCTGAACGCCGACGACAAGCAACGCTTTAAAGAACTGCTGCAGGAAGTAAGAGACATCGAACGCGACTGGGCCACAAACTTCGCCACGCCGTTGGTCGATAAGCGCCGGCAGGTTGACGCGGGCAGCTCCACCATGGCTGAGCTTTCCATCGATTACCTGCAACATAACCCGGGTTCAGAACAAAAGAAGGAAGAGGAGCCGCTGCACGCGCTGGACGCAATCATGACCGCCGCGGTGGAGAATGCCAACAAGTCCGATACAGCCGCCGGCACCATCATTGTGGTGATCACTTCCAGCGGACTGGTTCTGATGCTGCTGATGGGCACATTTATCGCGTGGAAAGCAGCCAAATCTATTACCGACCCGTTGAACCAGCTAATCGGAGTGGCAGGGCAGATCGCCAATACCGGCGATCTCGATTCCAAATTGGAAATTCGTGGTGAGGACGAAGCCGCGCAACTCTCGGCTGCATTCGAAAAAATGGTGATGTATCTGCGTGAGATGGCCGGACTTTCAGAGTCTATTGCCGGAGGCGACCTCTCTGTGCAGATCAATCCGCGCTCCAATCGTGACACCCTGGGCCAGGCATTCCGCGAAATGACCTACGGCCTGCGCAACCTGGTAAAGAACGTGCGCGACAGTGCGGCGCAGGTGGCCAGCGGTTCCAATCAGGTAGCAAGCGCTTCTGACGAATCAGCCAAGATCAGCGTGCAGGCGGCTTCCGCCATTGATGAAGTTACCAGCACTATGCACGAAATGAGCATCAACGTGCAGAACATGGTGAAGAGCACGCAGATGCAGGCCTCCAACGTGAGCGAGACCTCGGCGTCCATCGACCAGATGGTGGCCTCCATACAACGCGTCGCAGACACGGCAAAAGTCCTGCTCGATATTTCTCAACGCTCCCGCGATGAAGTCCACAGCGGCATTAACACGATGGAAAAAGCTACTGATGGGCTCAGCCGCATCAACCTGGCCATCAACTCATCGTCAGATATTATTTCCGCTCTCGGCCAGCGCGCCGACGATATTGGGAAGATCATCGAAGTGATCGACGACCTGGCCGAGCAGACCAACCTGCTGGCATTGAACGCCGCCATTGAAGCCGCTCGCGCGGGCGAACACGGCCTGGGCTTCGCCGTGGTTGCCGACGAAGTCAGGAAACTGGCAGAGAAGTCAGCCCAGTCTACAAGAGAAATTTCCGACCTGATCCAGAACATCCAGAAAGAGGCCCGCAAGGCCGTGGACAACATGGAGAAGAGCACCAATATCGTCAATGAAGGAATTTCTCTCGGCGGTGATTTGAGCAGCGCGCTCAAAAAGATCTCAAGCGTGGTGGCGGAAGTTTACAAGTTCGCACAGGAGATCGGCGCCGCCACCAACGAACAGTCACACGGTTCGGCACAGATCGCCAAAGCAACCACGCGCTTGAACGAGATCACGCATGAGATCAACTCATCAGTAGAGGAGCAAGCTTCCGGAGCCCAGGCCGTTGTACGCGCCATGGAAAAGATGCGCGAACTAGTGCAGCGGTCATCTTCAGGATCCACGGAACTGGCTGCCTCGGCCGAGCAGATGTCCAAAATGTCGCGCTTGATGCTGGAAACGATGGATCGTTTCATTTTGGAAGCAGCCGTGAAAGGCAATGGCCGCAATGGCGCCCGGAATGGGAACGAGCCCCGGCGCCAGCACGCCGATGAGCCCGAATACGCCATTGCAGGCGATTACAACTAGCGGGAGACAGCATGGCGCGCGAATTACATGTCGTGGGATTCCGCATTGGGGCCGAGACGTTTGCCGTTCCTATCGCGCTGGTGCATGAAATTGTTCGTGTACCGGAGATCACCTCCGTGCCCGATTCGCCGGATTACGTGGAAGGGGTGATCAACCTGCGCGGAAAGATTGTTTCTGTCATCGACCTGAGGAAGCGCTTCGGCGAGAAAGAGATTGTCCGCAACAAAAAAAATCGCATCCTGGTGACAGACGTTGAGGGCAAGCCGGTTGGGCTGATTGTTGATGCGGCTTCTGAGGTGCTGAAGCTGCCGGAGACGGAAGTTGAGCCGCCACCGCCAGTCTTCGACGAAAAAGATGTGAACTATGTAACCGGTCTCGGGAAACTCCACGGACGGCTGATTATTTTGATTGATTTGACCAAAGTGCTACAGAAAGGCGAGTTGCGCCGTCTGGACGAGCTGAGTGGAATGGAAAACCCGGGGGAGGAAGCGCAGAGCTTCACACTCTGAAGCTAGAGACCGGGACGGGTTGACTGAAAGCCAGGAGAGCAGGAACCGAGAAACGGGATTTACGGGGAATCATGGGCACACCGACAGTACCAGTACAAATCACGGACGCAGAATACAAGCTGCTGCAGACCCTGGTGTACCAGGAATGCGGAATGTATTTTGACGAGCGCCGCGCGCATTTTTTGCAGGACCGTCTGCAGCGCCGGCTCAAAGCCTGCAGCCTTGACAGCTTTTACGGATATTACAGGCTGTTGACCAGTCACGGCGGAAAAGCGGAACTTGCAGCTCTGGTGGAAAACCTGACGGTGAATGAAACCAGCTTTTTCCGCAACAAACCGCAGCTTGACCTTTTCCAGAAGAACATTCTTGAAGAGTTGCTGCAGCGCAAGCAGGCCCGCCGCGACTGGGCCATCCGTATGTGGAGCGCGGGCTGCTCCACCGGCCAGGAACCTTACACCATGGCCATGATGATCTGCGATGCGCTGGCTTATTACTATCTTCGCAATCCCCTGCCCTTTGTCATGCCGGTTCCCAAGCCTTTGATTCCGCCACCGTGGAAGGTAGAGATCCTGGCTTCAGACATCAATTACAGCGTGCTGCGCGCAGCCCAGGAGGCAGTCTACTCGGAAACACACATGGAGTCTGTGGATTACGCCTTCCGGCTACGTTATTTCGACAAGACTGGTGACCGCTATACAGTAAAGAAGACGCTCAAAGAGCTGGTCCACTTTGATTTTCACAACCTGAAAACTGAATTCCTGCCGCAACGCAACGACGTCATTTTCTGCCGCAACGTAATGATTTATTTCGATGAAGCGGAACAGAAACGGCTGGTAGACAAGTTCTATCGTTGCCTGAACCCTGAAGGATATCTGTTCATTGGGCACGCGGAGAGCCTGTTTGGGCTTTCCGACCGATACCGCATGATCCACCAGAACAACGGCACCGCTTACCAGAGAGTTGAGGTGGCCAGTTGAACTTCTTCTCGGATGAACGCGCAGCGGAGATGCGCGAGCTGTTCTTTGAGAGCGCCACAGAGCTTTTGCAGACGCTCAATGAGGACGGCCTGGAACTCGAAAAACATCCAGAGGACGCGGAGATCCTGCGCCAGGTGCGAAGGATTGTGCACACCCTGAAAGGTGACTCCGCAGCATGCGGATTCCAGGAGCTGAGCGAACTGGCGCACCTTTTGGAGGATGCTTTGACGCCCGAGGTGGCCGCACTTGCCAAAGCTTCACTGGCGGACGTGGTCTTGATGGCTGCCGACACCTTCAGTTCCATGATTTCCGCCTATCGCGGCAAGATGCAGTCACCGGCGGGTGACGAATTGCGCGAGCAGATTGAGGCCCTTACACATAAACCCGCCGCAGCTGTTCCGTACAAACTCCAAGCGCGCTTTGCCTGGAGCGAATACGAAAATTTGACCATGGAGGCCGCACGCGAACGGGGGCAAACCGTTTACAACGTGGCCTTCAGCATCGACCCTCAGTGCCCGATGCGCGCGGCGGCATTCCAACTGGTCCGCAACGTGCTGGGCGAATGCGGACAAGTGCTGGCGATTGTTCCTGAACAGAATGACGCACCGGCACACGATGTTGACGTAGTGGAAGCGCTGCTGGCTACTACGAAGTCACGCGAATCGGTGGAGAAGAAGTGCCGCATTCCGTCTGTGGTGCGTGAGCTGCTCCTGGAAGAAGCGGCAAAGCCTCAAGATACCGCCGACATTCAGGATATTGTTGAGCACGTGACGACGGCGATTGAGCAGGAGGCCGGCCCCGCTCCTGAGGTCACGGCGGAGGAAACGGCGCCGGCCAGCACAGCAGCGGCAACTGCCAATTCCGTCGAGCAGCCCGCTGCGAACTTCTCACAACTGGAAAACCTTCTGCGCGTGGATGCAGAACGGATTGACGCCGTGCTGAACCTGGTGGGTGAGCTGATTATTGCCAAGAGCATGCTGCACCAGACGGTGGCTGAGTTCGACAAGCGCTTTCCCAAAGATCCGCTGAAGATGCGCTTTGCCGATGCCATGGCCTTTCAGGCGCGGGTGTTGAACGATCTGCAAAAGTCAGTGATGAAAATCCGCATGGTGCCGGTGGAGCACTTGTTCCGCCGCTTCCCGCGCGTGGTTCGAGACGTGGCCAAGTCCTGTGGCAAAGATGTAAATCTGGTCATTACCGGACAGGATACGGATCTGGATAAAAGCATTCTCGACATGCTGGCCGAACCGCTGGCACATTTGGTGCGAAATTCAGTTGACCATGGAATTGAGTTGCCGGAAGAACGTTTGCAAGCTGGGAAGCCGGCGCAGGGAACGGTCCGGCTGGCTGCATATCATCAGGGCAACCAGATTGTGATTGAAATCGCGGACGACGGGCGCGGCATTGATCGCGACCGGCTGGTGGCAAAAGCAATTGAGAAAGGCATTGTCCCGCAATCGGAAGCCGGTGAGATGACAGAGCAGGCGGCGCTGGACCTGATCTTCCACCCCGGCCTGAGCACGGCGGACCAGGTTACTTCGATTTCCGGACGCGGCATAGGTATGGATGTAGTCAAGACCGTGCTTGAGCGCCTGAAAGGGACCATCAGCATCAAGACAGAAGAAGCCAAAGGAACAACATTTTACCTGCGGGTGCCGCTGACGCTCGCCATCATTAAGGCCTTGCTATTCCGCGTGGGCGAGCGGATGTATGCGGTGCCTCTGGCTTCGGTTGTGGAGATCACGAGGGCTGCCCAAAGTGAGGTCCATCGCGTGGACGGGCATGACGTGATCCGGTTGCGCGATGAAGTGCTGACGCTGATCCATCTGCGTGCGCTGGGTGTACAGGCTGCAGGCAGGAAAAATATGTTTGTTGTTGTGGTTTCTCTTTCCGACAGAAAATTCGGCCTGGTAGTGGACCGGTTGGTTGGAGAAGAAGAGCTGGTCATCAAGGCGCTGGACGACCATTTGGTGGCGACCGAACTTGTGAGTGGCGCTTCCATCCTTGGCGATGGAACGGTGGTCCTGATCCTTAATATTTCCGCGGTGGTTTCACGCGGCGGACGAATGCAGATGACCATGGGGGCGACAGCGTGAGTGACAGAATCAGAGTTCTGGTTGTGGACGATTCAGCGCTCATGCGCAAGCTGATTCCCCAGATCCTGGAGCGGGACAAGAGCATTGAGGTTGTGGGCACGGCTATGGACGGCTCATTCGGCCTGCGCAAGATTGAGGACCTGCGGCCAGACGTGGTGACGCTTGATCTGGAGATGCCGCGCATGGACGGCATGGAGACGCTGCGCCAGATCACCAGGAAATACCGCGTGCCGGTCATCATTGTAAGCGCGCTGAGCACGGAAGGCGCCACGGCCACGTTTAAGGCCCTGGCGCTGGGCGCCCTGGATTTCGTGGCCAAGCCGCGCGACGCCGCTTCAGCCCACATGGACGAGATTGCGGAAGATCTCATCAAAAAAATAAAAATTGCTTCAAAGACCAAAGCCAAGAACGCGGCCAGGCCCGCGCTGGTGGAGCGTCCGAAGCCGACTAAACCGGCGGTACGCTCGCGCAAGGAACCAACCAGGATTGTGGCCATCGGTGTTTCCACCGGCGGACCCTATGCGCTCCAGTATCTGCTTTCGCAGTTGCCGGGTGATTTTCCCGGGTCAATCGTTATCGTGCAGCACATGCCGGAAGGGTTTACTGAAATGTTTTCCCGCAGGCTCAATGAGTGCTGCGCGATCGATGTAAAGGAAGCACAATCCGGCGACTTGCTGATCGCGGGGCGGGCATTGATCTGCCCGGGAGACCGCCATATCAAGCTCCGGCGCATGCCTCTGGCCAGCACAGTCGTCTTGTCGGATGAAGACCGGGTCAACGGCCACCGTCCATCGGTGGATGTGCTTTTCCGCTCCGTAGCGGCGGAGTTTGGTTATCGCGCCATCGGCGTGCTGATGACAGGGATGGGTGATGATGGCGCTGCCGGCATGGGATTGATCAAGCATGCCGGAGGAATGACGATTGCGCAGACAGAAGAAACATGTGTTGTATTCGGCATGCCAAAGGCAGCGATTGAGAGAGGCTTTGCATTGCGTGTTGTCCCACTGGAATTACTGGCCAACGCGCTGGTGAACCACTGCAGTCCGGAACGGATTGCGAAAGAAGAAAAAGTCCACTTGCAGTTGTGAGGAGAGAAGTATGGAACAGTTTCCTTTTTTGTTTCGCAAAGACGGCAAACCCATTCGTTATCTGGTGGTAGATGACTCGGTGTTTGCACGCAAGAACGTGTCCAAAATGGTGGAAAGCTTTGGCGGACAAATTGTGGGGGAAGCCGGGGATGGCTGCACTGCCATCACTGAGTACGAGAGAATTTCTCCCGACATGGTGCTTATGGACATCACCATGCCGCAGATGGAAGGCATCGAAGCCGCCGAGCGCATTGTAAGGTCGCATCCGGAGGCCCGCGTGGTCATGGTGTCCTCGGTTGGCTACCAGGAAAACATTGTGGCTGCGCTGCAAAAAGGCGCCCGACACTTTGTGCAGAAGCCGGTTAAGCCGGAGATTCTCTATGAAGTGATCAAGTACGTGATGGGCGATGATGCCGTAATTACGTCAGCAGCCATGCAGGAGAATTAGCCGGCGATGAAACTAGAGTTGATTCAGCCATTTATCAATGCCGCGGACGCGGTGCTGGCAGAAACTCTGCAAACGCCTACCAGCATTGGCGACCTCACCATGGAAGAAGAAGCCTATCGCCGCAAGGGTATAGCCTCTTTGGTTACGATCAAGGGCGATATTGAGGGGCGGATCATCTTCGACATGGACGCGCAAACGGCAGCCAAGGTCGCCAGCCATCTGGCAGGCACGCCCATGCCGGCCAGTGATGAAGTGGCGCGCGAGACGGTTTGCGAACTGGCCAACATGGTGATTGGCAGTGCCATTACCACCCTGAATGATCAAGGCTTCCAGTTCAAGATCAATCCACCCGTGGTGCATTCTGAATCCGTAGGTGAGAAAAGCAGTGAAGAGCAAGAGGCGCTGGTGATGTGCTTTGATAGCGCAGGCAGCCAGGTCTTTATGAACGTGGCCATGCGATATAACCAGCGGCGGAAGGCTGACCGCGGTTGATGGATGGAATGTAGATTGTTCCTTGAAGCTGAACCGGCACGGCTCAGCCCTGCTCATCTTTTAAGTCACGAAAGCGTGCACGATGCTGCTCCACCAGCATCTCCAGCCGGGAGTGGAGCACAGTTACCGAATCAAATAGTGTCTGGATTCCGCCGCTTCCCCACGTCAATTGTTGGTCTTCCAGGTCGCGGCAAAGGTCGCGAATGAGCTGGGCAAAGCGCCGGATACGCTCAGCGGCCAGAAAAGACGCCAGCGCCTCTTTTCTATCGCTCTGGGCGATGTGCAGCTCAGTCACGGTCCATGCAGTCATACGCATCTCGTCCAGCGCCTGCCTGAATTCGTGCAGAGCAGCCAGATCTGTGAGTGGCGCCGTCTGAAGCTGCCGCTCCAGAAGCCGCAGGTCTTCTGTGAATTTCCGCAACACCGCAGCAATCACGAATCCAGCATCTGCCATAACTCTGCCCTGCCCTATTTTGATGCTTCATGAACACGCGATGAAGATGCTTTCCGCCGGGAAGGTGACCAGTGGACAGGAGGAACTTAGGTAATCAGGCGTTTTCCTATTTTGAAAATGCTGCCGTTCCAGTGGCTGGACGGGACTTGCTTAAGGCGCTGGAACAGTACGAGAGCAATTCGATTTTCGGCACGGCGGAAAAACGCTGTTTTTAATCGCTCGGCTCTATGAAATTTTTCAAATCCGTGTAGGCGTTCACCAGTGTTTCCGGGGCTTTTACTTTCTTGCCCGAGAGCATGCTTTTGAGTTCCAGGGCATTCACGGCCGCCTGGCCTTTGTAGTGATTGTTGGTAATGGCCAGAGTCTTCAGCGATTTCTCCGCCACGCTGCGGATTTTTTCCGCCCATGGTTTAAGTTCTACCGGCTTATAAAGATAGTTGTAGCGGTCATTCCGATTGTCCGCCTGGAACCACTCTTTATAGTTGCGCCCGTGGAGGCGCACATAACCCACCGGCGAAGTCACGTGCTCGGTGGCTCGCAATGATGCGCCCAGCCGCGGCTGATCAATGTTGCAGAAGCCAACTCCCTGCTCGGCGAGGCGAGCCAAAACATCAGGGTCGTTCCAACTGGAATGGCGGATTTCGAGCACCAGAGGATACTCTCTGAAGCGGGAGATAAGATTGAACAAATAGTCGCGCGTATCGTCAGCATTCTTGAAAGAGATGGGAAACTGCATCAGCACTGCGGCAAGCTTCCCTTCACCGGCGATGGAATCCAGGCCTTCCCGCGCCAGATTTTCTTCTTTGGGATCGACTTTAAGATTGAAAGGGGAAGGCGGCTTCGTTCACGGGGAGGATGAGTAAATCCCTGATACAGCTTGGCGCTGAATACGAAATGTGGATTTACGGCGGTCGTCTTGTGGCACCAGTCGCGCCCAACGTTGGGACGAATGTGTCCGTAGAAACTGGTATTGATTTCGCAGGCGTCCAGGAATTGCGCCAGGTATTCGAGCGGATGGATTTTCCTCTTCTTCAAATCGGCGGGATAAACGATGCCTTCCCAATCTTTGTAGGAAAATCCGGCAGTACCAATGTGCACAGACATTGCACATATTTTAGCCTCGCAGCCTTACGGCCTAATCGCGGGAGAATCTAATGGAGCTCAGCCCAAGATCGTTGTGCAGATCGCAGATTGCGGTCGCGTTACGGTACTATCCTCACGACAAAAGGCACCTGTTCAGGACAGGGCAGGGGAACGGTTTTGTTGAAAGTCGAGTCTATGGTGGGAACGCACGCCGGGTCCTGTTGAGGAACATGGAAAGTGGGCACCAGGCTGGTGATGGAAGGATCTACGGCCTGACGCAGTACGGTATCTGAAGCTGTATTTATGATGGAGACCGAGGGGGTCAAAAATGTCTGCGACGGCTGAGATGGATTGGGTACATTCGCAATAATGGTGGTGATGTCGTTGGCGCCGATCACATAAACTCGTGACGAATTGTTGGCGGCATCAATTGAGACCGCGCCGGGACCAACGGTAAGGACCTTTCTCAGCGCGAGGGCCTGCGTGTCGATTACCGCAACCTGGTTACCGGTGCAGTTGGGAATGTCTGCGACGATGGTGGTGTGATTTGTGCCCGCAGGACATCCTCCCATGGCGGCATAAGCTCGGGAACCATCGGCCAAGGCGGCAACGGAATCGGCAGGCGCAGGGATGGGAATCTCGGCGATCTTCGTAGGCAAAATTCCGTTCGCCAGATCAATGCCGTTGGCTTTGATCACGCTAATGGTCGAACTACCTGTATTAGAAACATAGAGGCGCTGATTCGTGGGTTCAAACACGGCATAGTTGGGCGAAGTTCCCACAGGAATAGTGGCAATCACCTGATCCAGCAGCGTATCAATCACACTCACGTCATTGCTGCCCTGGTTCACAATAAAAACGTGAACGCCATCAGGGGCCATCACGCCCCACACCGGAGAGGTTCCGACGGGGATGGTTGCACTTACAAAGTTATCGATGGTGGAAACCACCGTCACGTTACCGCTCCCCTGGTTCACTACATATATTTTGTTGTTGGCGTTGTTCCCAGCCACAGCCACCGGGCTGGTACCGACCGGAATGGTTGCGGTGATGGCACTCACGTTGGCTGAAATCACTCCGACATTGTTGGTACTCTGGCCACCGTTCACCGTCCCGCTGTTCACCACAAAAAAATTACCTGAATTACTGAAACCGCCACCGACGGCTACCGTGCCTGTGGGTAGTGTCACCGTGCTGATCTGCGTGCTTTGGGGCAGCAAAGCGATGTAAGAGGTCACGGTGTTATCACCGTTCAACACAAACACCTTGTTGGTCGTCTTGCCCAGGAATTTGGGTAAAGGCCCAACAGGAACCACTCCCACAACGCTGTCTCCGGAAACATCGATATGGAGATCGCTCCCCAGGGCCGGGTTACTGGCGGTAGGCGTGGCTGGGTTGGTGGAGAGCACAATGGCATGGGAGAGTGCGCCGGGGTCGCCGCCGGGGGCGGGTACAGGAGTGATGAACTGCCGCAACGTGTCATTACAACCGGTGACCAGCACCGTGAGAATGGCTGTAACCAGCAACAGCCAAAGGGCCTTTCGGGTTGAAATCATTACCTCTCCGCTTGTAGCCTGCGCCTTTAAGAACGCACGAACCTGAAATTATTTGCGTGAAAGATATTGTAAGCGGGTGGAACGGAACGAGCAACGAACCAAGCTTGAGCCCTAGCCTTCCCTGCGAAAAGCATTGCATATGGAGGGTTAAGGGATTCCTCCCTTATTGATACCGACCGTGAACCAGTTTTATGGAAATCAAAGGGATTTCTTTATTTTTCGCGACTGGAGGATTGCCCTGGTCGAAGCGAAACGGCCTGGTTGAAATCCAATAACTGGCTCGTCGCAAATAGCCTCTGGTCACTAACTAATGCAAATTGAGTGATATGCAGGTGCGTCGCCGAGCGTGGCAAATCTCGTGCAACAAGCCTTAGGGGCAATTTATTTCTCGTCAGTTCACTTGTCTCCATTTTGAGGCGCTCTATGTGCGGA
>DATFDA010000008.1:0-8464 GCA_035252525.1 Candidatus Angelobacter sp.
TTCAGTGGCTTTCTGCCGAATGCCATGCGGCAGCAGCTTTTGCACAAACGCCCGTCCGCTCCGGCGGCGGCATAAGTTCCAGGACCACACTCAATGTCGCAATCCGATAGCGCAGTCACATTCCCGGCTGCAGGCGCGCCAGTTACTATAGAACCAAAAGCTCAGCGCCGAAACGTTCGCTCGCTGCTTCTTGGCGGCAGCCTGGTCATGCTGGTCAGCATGATGCTGGTGAATGGCTTTAACTTCGCTTATAACGTTTTTATGGCGCGGGTGCTCGGCCCGTCCGAGTTCGGCCACATCAATGCCGCCATCACCATTCTCCTGATCGTCTCCTCAGTCAGCCTGTCATTCCAACTCGTCTGCGCCAAGTTCGTGGCCCGCAATGAAGGGTTGGGAGCAAAATCGGCAATCGTAAAATCGCTGCTGGGAAAAGCCTGGGTGGCAAGCCTCATTATCGCCGGCATTCTTTTTATTGCTCAGAAACCGTTTGCAGCCTATCTCAACCTGCCGGACCACTGGATTCTGGGATTGCTCGCGCTCGGGGTCGCTGTTTACGCGCCTTTGGGCGTGAAACGTGGCGCCATGCAGGGCTTGTGCTTCTTTCCCCGTCTGGGCGGAAATTTTGTGGTGGAAGCGTTTACCCGCTTCGCCTTCGGGGTTGGGTTGGTCATCGCCGGATATGGTGTTTTAGGAGCTGTGGGCGCAATTTCCGCAGCCGTGGTGATGGCTTACTTTCTGCCGCCCATGCCGCGGGAATTGCGGGTGAATGCCGTTACCGGCGAGCCCGCTTCGTTTGCTGAAGCGCTCCAGGCCATTGTTTTTTTTATCGGACAGGTGATCATCAACAACATTGACATCCTTCTGGTGAAGCACTTTTTTCCTGCCGAACCGGCGGGAATCTACGCCGCTGTCGCCCAGATCGGGCGGCTTCTTTATTTTGTTTGCTGGTTTGGCATCGTCAACGCCATGTTCCCCGTGGCGGCAGCGCGGCAGAATCAGAAAAAATCAGAAGCGCTGGGCCTGCCCATGTTGCTGGTGTTCGCCATCTCATGCGTTTTTGTGCTGGTCGCGGCGCTGTTTCCGCATTTCATCATGGGCCTGATCTTTGGCTCCAAGTTCATCAATATAGGCCCGCTGCTCGCGCTCTACGCGGTGGCCACCGGCCTGTATTCACTCAGCGTGGTACTGATTGCTTATGAGATGTCCCGGCGCATCGCCAATACCGGCTGGTTGCAGCTTCTGATCAGCGGAGCCCTGGTCCTGGTGATCGGTTTCTTTCACCAGGATTTGCATGAAGTCATCATGGTTCGCATCGTCCTCATGGTGATCATGCTGCTCCTGGTTTCATTCCCCTTCTTGCGGCGCCTGATGCGCGCACCAGTGGAGGCGACGTGAAAAAACTTTGTCGCATTGCCGAGGAAGAAGTTATCTCCGAATTTTTGAAGGCTGAGTTCTACCAGGTGGAATACGACCGGGACCGTAGCCAATTCGAAAGCGTTGTGTACGAACCCGATCTCTCTGATCCTGATGAGAATGCTCTTCGCAAAGCGTTACTGTTCCGCCGTCGTGGCCCCATGTGGCGTGAATTGCCGCCGGACACGCAGTGGTGGGAAATCGACTTCAAACCGGAAGAGTCGGAGCGGGTCAACGTCTTCCCTCGTGCGCAATGGCGTGCGCTGGCGCGCGGTAACTTTAATGCCCTCCATGTGTCTGAGCGTTTTCGTGCCCTGTCCCAGGGGGCGGCTCCCAATCCATTTGTGCTGAAGATTCAGGCTTTATGTTCCCTTATGCAGAATAAGGGTCCGCGTTCCACCATCCTGTTGATTGGGGTAGATGAAAGCCGGCCGGTCACCCTGCTGGAGGGCAACCATCGCTTTGTGGCTTCACTCCTGCTCCCGCGCGAGGACATGCTTAGCCGCATCAGGCTTGTCTGCGGGTTCTCACCGGCTATGGAGCGTTGCTGCTGGTACAAAACCAGCTTTTCCAGTCTGGCCCGCTATCTCAAAAATCGCATCCAATATGTACGGAACAGAGAAGCTGATGTAAGCCGTTGGCTGGCTCAGCCAGGAAGACCGGCAAAAGTAACTGCAGCCATATCCAGCGCAGCAACAACTTCGATCAAACCCGAATAGCTCTGAAAACGAAAGACCCTGTGATTTACGAGGGAATTTATGCAAATCCAAAGCAGCCGATTCAAGTTCCTGAGTGCAGCATTAGCCTTGGCCCTTGCCGTTAGCCCGGAAATGCTGGCGCAGCAGGCCTCTGGCCAGACTCAGTCGACCGCACCGCAGTCCACGCAGCCACAGAATGGCCAACCTGCTCCCCCAAACCAGACTCAGCCATCAGGAGGCGCCATTAATCCCTCTCAGCCCCCGCTCCAGCCTGTGACCACGTATCCGAACGCTTCTGATACGCAGCAGGACGAGCAACAGGCTGCTCCCCCTGAACAGAATCAAAATACCGCGAACCCCCCGGAAGCTCCGCAGCCCAAGCAGCAGCCCAGCCAGCCTGTGGGCGCTGCCACCGCAGAGCGCGTGCCCACAGCGGGAGGTGCGGCAGCCAAGCCCGCGGGCGCAGCCATTGCTCCAGCCAAGCAGCATCAAACCAGGTCGCTGCTGATCAAAATTGGCGCAATTGCGGCAGCAGGCGCGGCCGTGGGGACAATTTACGCTTTGAGCCGTGGAACTTCTTCCACCCCGCCAAATGCGGGTGGGGGCATACCTAAATAGCAAAAGGGCAAGTGACCATGGGAAACGGGACCAGCAGAAGAACTATGCTCATCAGCTTTTCCGGCGTGGATGGCTCCGGCAAGTCCACGCAGATTGACAACCTGCGCTCCGCCTTGCAGGCTGCGGGACTCAACACCAGTCTGCTCGCGTTCTGGGACAACGTGGTAGTCGGAGTGAAATACCGCGAGGGTTTTGTCCACAAGGTCTATAAGAGCGAGAGGGGCATTGGTGCGCCGGGGAAGCCGGTGAATCGCCGTGACAAGAACATGCGTGGCTGGCATTTAACTCTAGCCCGGCATTTCCTGTATTTGCTAGACGCATTGAACCTGCGTCGCGTGGTTGCGCGTGAGCGGCGCAAATCCGGCGTGGATGTGGTGATCCTGGACCGCTACATCTTTGATGAGCTTTCCAATCTGAATCTTGCCAATCCGCTCAGCCGACGGTTCGTGAAGTTTGTTCAGGCGCTCGTGCCCAGGCCGGATATCTCCTACCTGCTGGATGCAGACCCCACTGCAGCGTACGCGCGCAAGCCTGAGTATCCAGTGGAGTTCATGAAGAAATGCCGCCGGGCCTACTTCGAACTTGCTGCGCTGCTCGGGACAATGACGGTAATTCCTGCCCTCAGTTTGCCGGAAGCAAAGGCTGCGGTGCTGAAGGCTGCTGAGCGGCAATTGGCCGCCTCGGGGCACGTGGTGGACCTGGCTTCCGGCACAGTCTCTGCAGCTTAATCAGTGCGCGGCCCGATATAGAATCTGCATTGGCAGGAAATTTTTTGACCACGCCCTCCAGCGCGAGCTCATTCATTACCACGCGGCGCCGGGTTACTGTGCTGCTCTTTGCCTGGACCGCTGGAAGCGTCGACGCCATCGCTTACCTGCGCGCACACGTTTTTACCGCGAACATGACGGGTAACTCGGTTCTGCTGGCTTTGGCTGTGGGCCAGGGACAGGGCCTTGCCACTGCCAAGGCTTTGATTGCTTTGGTCGCCTTCGTTATCGGGGTGCTTCTGGGGGCCATTTTGGCAGGAGAAGGCGGGGACCGGGTAAAAACGTTCACTGCCGTTCGACGCGAGGTTTTTTTTGAAGCCGCTGTCCTTGTTCTTTTTGCCATCGCGTGCGTGCATCCACCCACGGCCGCCATTCATTCCACAGTTGTCCTGGTGATCTTTACTTCGGGCGTGGCTATGGGCATGCAGAGCGCTGCGGTAAAACGCCTGAGCCTGCCTGGAATCGCCACCACTTACATTACCGGCACCATCACCAGCCTGTTTTCAGGCATGGTGCACAATTGGATCACCCGTAAGAGCAGGATAGAGCGAATGCCTGCTGAGCCGGCCTCAGGAAATCTCCCGCAACCGAGTATGAGGCATTCTCTGGGGTTGCAGGCCCAAGTCTACCTGTCTTACACCATTGCTGCTCTGGCGTGCGGCATCCTGCATAATTACTGGCCTTCAGGAGTTGCCATTTTGCCGGTGCTTGCCATCGCGGGCATTGGCGCATACATGCTCTTCGCGAAGCCTGCCACCCGGCTCACCTCAATTTCATCGCGGCAAGATCTTTCCACCTGACACGCCGTTCGGATCAGATTGCAATAGCCAGCCTTCGCGAAGCTGAATGGGTATACTGTTTTTCCTGAAACGGAGAACAATATGGCCATCACCAACCATCAGTTCCGGCTTGCCGCCCGCCCTGTGGGAATGCCTAAAAGCTCAGATTGGAATTACACCCAAGAGGCAGTACGCGATCCTGGGCCGGGAGAGGTTCTGGTGAAAGTTCTTTACCTGTCACTGGATCCGGCAATGCGCGGCTGGATGAATGAAGGCAAATCCTACATTGAGCCGGTGAAAATCGGCGATGTGATGCGTGCATTTGGCGCAGGGCGTGTGATTGCCTCGCAGAACCCGGGCTTTGCTGTCGGGGAACATGTCACGGGCGTGTTCGGGATCCAGGAATACTCCATCAGTGATGGCAAAGGGCTCAATAAGGCTGATACGAAGCTGCTGCCGCTCCCCGTGTATCTCAGCGCGCTTGGCATCACCGGACTGACGGCCTACTTTGGCCTGCTGGAAGTGGGCCAGGCAAAAGCAGGCGACACAGTTGTGGTTTCCGGGGCCGCCGGTGCAACCGGCATGATGGTTGGACAAATTGCAAAGATCAAAGGCTGCCGCGCGGTGGGAATTGCCGGCGGACCGGAGAAGTGCGCGTACTTGACCAAAGATCTTGGGTTCGATGCCGCAATCGATTACAAGAATGAAGATGTGGGCCAGGCCCTTCGCCAGCATTGCCCCAAGGGGATAAATGTCTATTTCGATAATGTCGGCGGCGATATTCTGGATGCTGCTCTTGCCAATCTGGCTCGCTTCGGGCGCGTGGTACTTTGCGGTGCGATATCGCAGTACAACACCACATCTGGAATCAAAGGCCCTTCCAACTATTTGTCACTGCTGATCAACAGTGGCCGCATGGAAGGATTCATCGTATTCAACTACGCCTCACGATACGGAGAAGCTGCCCCCGAGATGGCCGGATGGATGGCGGCCGGCAAGCTCAAGTCAAAAGAAGACATTGTGGAAGGCTTCCAGACATTTCCCGACACCTTGCTGAAGCTTTTCCGCGGAGAAAACCTTGGCAAGCTGATCCTGAAAGTTGCGGATTGATTTCCTGACGTTTCTTTTTCAAGGAGCCCTCGCATGCTTCATACCGGCCGTCATTTTCTCCAGATTCCCGGTCCCACCAACGTCCCTGATCGCGTGCTCCGCGCCATGGACCGCCCGGTAATCGATCATCGCGGCCCTGAATTCGCGCAGCTTGGAAAAGAAGTTCTGGAAGGACTGCGCGGAATTTTCCAGACGTCGGGGCCGGTAATCATGTTTCCCTCCTCCGGTTCGGGCGCCTGGGAAGCGGCCATTGTGAATACTTTGAGCCCTGGTGACCGCGTGCTCATGTTTGAGACCGGGCATTTCTCTTCTCAGTGGAAGCAGGTGGCGGAGAAACATGGGATTCAGGTGGAATATGTCCCAGGCAATTGGCGGCGCGGTGCTGATCCTGCCAAAGTGGAAAATCGCCTGACTGCTGACCGCCAGCACGCTTTGAAGGCCGTGATGGTGGTACATAACGAAACTTCCACCGGTGCGGTTAGCCGGATTCCAGAAATTCGCGCAGCCATGGACCGCGCAAAACATCCAGCCCTTCTGATGGTCGATACCATTTCATCTCTGGGCTCAATGGATTACCGCCATCAAGACTGGGGCGTGGATGTGACGGTCGGAGGCTCGCAAAAAGGGCTGATGCTGCCTCCGGGACTCAGCTTTAATGCTGTATCAGAAAAAGCCCTTACCGCAAACAAAACGGCAAAGATGCATCGCTACTATTGGGATTGGCAGGAGATGCTCACTCCCAATCGTCAGGGTTTTTTCCCTTACACACCAGCCACAAATCTTTTGTATGGCCTTCGCGAAGCCATCACCATGCTGAGTGAAGAAGGATTGGAAAATGTTTTTGCCCGCCATGCGCGTCATGGAGAAGCAACTCGTGCGGCTGTTCAAGCCTGGGGGTTGGAAATTGTCTGTGAAAATCCGGCTGAGTATTCCAACTCGTCGACTGCGGTCTTCATGCCCGAAGGACACGATGCCGACCGCCTGCGCCAGGTCATTCTTGAAAACTTTGACATGTCGCTCGGAGCGGGGCTATCCAGGCTTGCGCGGCGAGTTTTCCGCATTGGCCATCTCGGTCATTTCAACGATCTCATGCTGATGGGAACGCTGAGCGGAGTGGAAATGGGACTTCGCCTCGCGGGCGTGCCACACAAGGATGGAGGAGTTGCGGCTGCGATGAAGTCGCTGATGGCTGTGAAGGCTCTCGAGCCGGTAAGCGTCAAGTGATGCGCTGCCCTGGCCCCTGGCTCCCGTTTAATCAGTGTCATCAGTGTTGATCAGTGGTATGGTTTTTTGCCGTGACACCTACTCCGCTTCCGCCCAGCTCTCATGCCAAGCCGGTCGACTCATTTGCTCGCGCCGCTGAGCTTGAGGCAGAACTTAAACGGCATGTCAGCGGTGAAGTTCGCTTTGACCGCGGCAGCCGCGCGCTCTACGCCTCTGACGGTTCCAATTACCGGCAAATCCCCATTGGACTGGTGGTTCCCCGCAACGCCGATGATGTGATTGCCACCGTTGCTGCCTGCCGCGAATTCGGCGCGCCGGTGCTGCCTCGCGGCGGTGGGACGAGTTTGGCGGGCCAGTGCTGCAATGTTGTGGTGGTCCTCGACTTCACCAAGTACATGAATCAGGTAGTGGAAATTGATCCAGAAAAGAAATTTGCGCGCGTCCAGCCGGGCATTGTGCTGGATATCCTGCAAGGGCAACTTCGGCCGCACCAGCTCATCTTCGCTCCTGATCCCTCCACCCACAGCCGCTGCACCATCGGCGGAATGATCGGGAATAATTCTTGTGGGACACACTCTCTGCTCGGTGGCAAGACAGTCGAGAACGTGGAGGAGCTGAACGTTGTTTTGTATGACAGTACTCAGCTCACGTTGAGTAAGAACTCTGAAGCTGAGATTGACTCCGCCATTCGCGCCGGGGGGCGTCGTGGCGAGATCTACGCAAAACTTCTGGCCTTGCGCAACCAATATGCGGCGCGCATTCGCACAGGTTATCCGCGGATTCCGCGCCGTGTGTCCGGCTATAACCTGGATGAGCTGCTGCCTGAAAACGGCTTCAATCTTGCCCATGCACTCGTCGGCACTGAAGGCACGTGCGCAGTCGTACTAGAAGCAAAGCTGCGATTGATTCACAGCCCGCAGCACCGCACACTGGTCGCGCTTGGCTTTCCAGATGTGTTCATCGCCGCCGATCACGTGCCCCAAATATTGCCCTTCAAGCCGATCGGGCTGGAAGGCCTTGAAGGCAGCATCGTAGATGGTCTCAAACGCAGAAATGACCCTCATGTTCAGGTTTTGCCGCAAGGTCATGGGTTTCTGCTTGTCGAATTCGGCACAGATGACTGCAATGAATCGAACAACCTTGCGCAACAGCTCGTGGCTGCCATGCAGCGCCTGCCTGTTCCGCCCAGCTCGCGCATTTACTCCGGGGCAGAAGCAAAGCTGGTTTGGCAGATTCGTGAAGCCGGACCGCGTGCCGCTGCCTTTGCGCCCGGGGCTCCGCCTGAATGGGAAGGATGGGACGACGCGGCGGTCGCACCGGAAAAACTCGGCAGCTACCTGCGCGGAATACGCAAGCTGCTGGATGAATACAACTATAAGGCCTCGTTCTATGGACACTTTGGTCATGGCTGCATCCACATGCGCGTGAGTTTTGATCTGCTGAGCGAGGCCGGAATTCGCAACTACGCCGCCTTCATTGATCGCGCCGCCGACTTGGTAGTCAGTCATGGAGGCTCGCTTTCCGGCGAGCATGGCGATGGCCAGTCACGGGCCGCTCTGTTGCCCAAGATGTTTGGCCCGGAGCTGGTAAACGCGTTCCGTGAATTCAAGAGGATTTGGGATCCCGACAACAAGATGAACCCAGGTAAGATCGTCGATCCTTATCCGCCAACCGAGAACCTGCGTCTGGGCGCTGACTACAAGCCTCTGCAGACACCAACTTTTTTCAAATATCCCGACGACGATGGCTCATTTACAAAAGCTCTCACGTTGCGGTGTGTCGGCCTGGGAGCGTGCCGCAAAAAAGACACGGGCACCATGTGTCCAAGCTATATGGCCACTCTGGAGGAAGAACA
>DATFDA010000009.1:0-3902 GCA_035252525.1 Candidatus Angelobacter sp.
GATTTCAATGCTTCCCTGAAGGCCGTGCGCTCCCCGTGCGTAGAACGATGCGACAGAGCTTCGGCCTCAATGGCCTCCTGCTTGGAGGTAAAGCCATACATGTTCAGGAAGGCGCTGTTGCAATCGAGCAGCTTGCCTTCCGGAGTGGATACATAGACAGCGGCCAGATTGCTTTCAAACAGACCTTGAAACTGCCGCGCTGCCGCTGTGGCCGCTTCCGCCTGGTTCTCAAACAGGGTAATCAGCATGCCAAAGGCAACGGAATATTTGGGCAGGTCCCAGAGCACCGCAGACACACCTATCCGGTGATAATTCAAATAAGCTGCCAAAGGAAAAACCAGGCCCCAGGCGATGAAGGCGATGCTTGTAAATATCACTCCTGGTGTGAACCGGTGGAAATGGCGCAGGTACAACAAGCCTGTAACAGCAAATAATGAGAACAGATAAAAATCAAACCCATCTCTGGAATGCCCGTGAGCGGCTCGGACCAAAACAAAAATGAAGTAAGGCGCGAGCAAGGCCCAGATGGCAAACCAGAACCGGTCTCTCCACCCATGAAGCCGAAGAGAGTCCCAGACCGCCACAATCGCAACGGCGGCAAGGATGCTCACATAAACACCGCTTTGCGGGATTCGCAGAACAGCCGCAGAGACATACCCAATCCCGAGAAGGCTGAGCAATACGATTCCGGCGGAGTTCTTCCACGTCCTGATTTGCGGATCAGCAACCGACAAGAGGAAAAAGGCACCCGCGATGATAAGGGTACTGCGATTGATTAGGGCCCCGAGCGTGTGACCGCCGGGAATCCACAGGTTCGCAATACCGAACGCAATGAAGTGGATAAGAATGGCGGCCCAGCCCAACAACCACCACGCGGATTTGGGCTGCCGGTCGCGGGCGTAAACCCAGGCAAAGAGCATAACCAGAATGCTCATTACCGCAATAATGACAAGGTCCTCAATGCGCTGAGACATTTACCAGTACCCGTTAGCGACAGTTTCCTGTTCAGCCCCGTCGCTCTCCGGGGAGCACACCAAACAAGTGAATCGCAATCCTAAGTTTTTAGCCTAGTTTTCGGCTGGAAGCAAACCAATAATGCTCTTTGAAAGTGACGAGCGGCAGGATGGGAAGCTGCTGCTCTTAACCCTTTACGGCTCGCACTTAATCCTTTGTTTGATCACGTTGAGAGCTGTCTGCTTGAGCACGGAAATTTTGAAGGAAGAAAAACTCATAAACTTAAGGCGAGTGGAAGGAGTGCCACGCATAGCCGAGGGCGGCTGTACACCATTCTGGTCAGTGCCGACGCTATGAAATGATGGAGGATAGCAACTCTCGGTTTGCCTTAATCCTCTGTTTTGGCGGGTTTTGCCGGTTTCTCTGCGGGATTTTCATGTACCCGCTCGCGGAACGCGCCCTTCATTCCCTTGGCCAGGAAAATGGCAGATTCGCCATATTTGTCGCGCATCCGGTCCAGGGCCGTGAGCGCGCGCGACCACTTCTGGTGCAGCCCGTCATCCAGAAGGTCCATCTGCTCTGGCAAATCCTGAAAATTTGAAGCGTGCACTCCCAGCAGGCGGACCGCGCGTCCGGGCTGATAGTTGTCATGAAACAGCGTGCGGATGGCTGTGAAAATTTCGGTGTCCACCGCCGTGGGAACAGGCACAGAGTGCGCCCGCGTAATGGTGCTGAAGTCAGAGTATCTCAGCTTCAGTTGCATGGTGCGGGCGGCGAATCCCTGCTCGCGCAACCTGCGGCCCACCATTTCACTCAGCCGCAGCAGCGTTGCTTCCAGTTGCTCCATGTCACGCGTATCTGTGCCGAAGGTGTGCTCATGGCTGATGGATTTGGCTTTCCAGTCTTCGCCTACTTCTCCTTCAAACCAGCCGCCCGCGTCTTCGCCGCGCGCCTTCCCTGCCAGCGCAGTTCCCCACTTGCCAAAGTTCTCTTCCAGCACGGAAGCGTCAACGCGCAAAAGATCTCCAATCCTGATGATGCCCATCTGGTTCAGTTGAGCCTTGGTCACTTTGCCCACGCCGGGAATTCTTCCCACGTCCAGCGGCGCGAGGAATGGCTGCTCCTGTCCCGGCAGAACAAACAGCACCCCGTTAGGCTTGGCCTGGTCAGAACAGATCTTGGCCATCAGGCGCGATCCTCCGATCCCGATGGAACAGTTGAGGCCGGTGCGGCCTTTCATGGCCGCGTGCAGCTTGTGCGCCGATTGCAAAGGAGGTCCGTGCAGCTTTTCTGTGCCGGTCATATCCAGATACGCTTCATCAATGGACGCCATTTCCACGGCGGGAGAAAAATCATGCAGCACTTCGCGGGCTTTGTGCGAATACTCGCGGTAGAGATCAGGATGGCCGTCGAGAAAAATGGCGTGCGGGCACAGCTTGGCCGCGGTTCGCAGCGGCATGGCGGAATGAACACCGAACTTGCGCGCTTCATAAGAAGCCGCGGAAACCACCCCGCGCTCATCTTTCTGGCCACCCACCACCACGGCTTTGCCTTTGAGCGAGGGGTCTTGCAACTCTTCCACCGAGACAAAGAAGGCGTCCATGTCCACGTGAAAGATGATTCGCGGCAGGGGCTGCACCATTTCACAATACAGCAAAAGCGAATAAAAAACGACGCGATTTAAAAACTCTTTACGACCGTAACATGGCGAGGTGCATCTTATGAGGGCGGTGTGCTGCAGCTATATGCGACGGGACGTGGGCCGCAGTGCAATTTGCCATTGAGGAGAGTAGTATTTTTCAACCGTTTGCAGGTTGATGTGTGAATCAGATCATGGCGCATCTCAAGTCCGTTATCAGTTTTCCTTCCGCGCAGCGGGAGGAGAGGAAGGCCGAAGCCCTGGCCCGCCAGTACACTGCGGTGCGGCAGCAGACCGAATCACTAGCCGCCCCGCTCAGTGCGGAAGACCAGATGGTGCAATCCTGCGCCGAGGCAAGCCCGGCCAAGTGGCATCAGGCGCACACCACGTGGTTTTTCGAGACCTTTATCCTTGCGCCTCAACTTGCGAAGTACCACGTTTTCGATCAGCGGTTCCGCGATCTCTTCAATTCTTATTACAACGCGGTGGGGCCGCAGCCCGAAAAAGCACTGCGCAACACTTTTTCCCGGCCCAACCTGGAAGAAGTGGAGAAATACCGGCAATATGTGGACCAGCACATGCAGGAGTTGCTCTCTGCGTCTGCCGTTTCTGATGAGGTCCTTCAGCTAGTTGAAGTGGGGCTGAATCATGAACAGCAGCACCAGGAACTGCTGATCACGGACATCAAGCACGCGTTCTGGAGCAATCCATTGCGCCCGGCCTATCAGTCCGGCGCCACACCACCTTCCGGCAGCACGGCGCAGCAAAAGGCGAAAGATTTTCCGGGAGGACTACTGGAAATCGGTGCGGACGGCAGCCGATTCCACTTTGATAATGAAGCGCCGCGCCACAAAGTGTTTGTGCCGGCGTTCCGCTTTGCCGCCCGGCTGGCTACCTGCGGCGAGTATCTGGCTTTCATGGATGATCGCGGTTACCAGCGCCCGGAGCTTTGGCTCTCTGATGGCTGGCAGGCGGTGCAAACGCACCACTGGACTGCGCCCCTGTACTGGGAGAAGTCAGGCCAAGCGTGGTACCAGTTCACCTGCTCCGGCATGAAAGAAATCAATGAGTCCGAACCCGTCTGCCACGTCAGCCTTTATGAGGCTGACGCGTTCGCCCGCTGGGCCGGCGCGCGGCTGCCAACGGAATTTGAGTGGGAACTCGCAGCAGAAAATCTGCCGGTGGAAGGCAATCTTCTGGAACAAGGAAACTTTCAGCCTGTCCCGGTGCCTGGCGCAGCCGCTGAATATTTGCTGCAGATGTTCGGCGATGTGTGGGAGTGGACAGCCAGCGCGTACCTGCCTTATCC
>DATFDA010000010.1:0-8517 GCA_035252525.1 Candidatus Angelobacter sp.
GCTTCCCGCCGAGACTAAGAACAATTGCCAGGTGAAGCAGCACCACCACAAGAGCTTTCGTGATTGAGTTCATCTTCATCTAGAGCCTCCCGTGGCCGCAGCGCGCGAAATCAGGTCCGTGCGAAGCCGGTTGAGCAGCCATCCTCCGGCCAGGAAGATCGCGCCGAGGAGAATGAGCCCCATGGAGCGGCCCATTTTGTCGAGCACCTGGGAAAAATAGAATGCCAGGATGTCAAGAGCAAAGATGGCGGTTCCATAGTTGATGAAAAGTTTACGGTTGTCGCTCACGCCCCAATAGCAGAGTGCGCAAGCGCCCAGCGCCACCCAGAGATAAATCCATGGGTGGTCCTCGGGATGGGGCTGGCGGCTGGCGACGCTGAGTACAAAGATCCATGCGGCGGCAACAAACATAGGCAGAGACTGCTTTTTCCTGACAAATGCCAGGAGCATCAGGACAGAACCATAAGCAACAAGATAGCCGAGTGCATAGAGCCCAGCGGGAAGAGGAGGTTGAGGGCGCCACCAATAAGAAGTGGGATTGCCAGTAAAGATTACGTCCAGCATGAAGGGCAACAGGGCCAGGGATCCCGCCCAGCGCAGTGCCACCCGAAAATACTGCCGCGTACCGGTCAGTGGCGATGACATGTAAGCGAAGGCGAGCAGAAGGAAGCCCTGAGCCGCGATGTTCCAGGCAGGAGCGCGGTACACTTCTGTGGCAACATACCATTCAGAACCCAGCCACGCCGGAACCAACAAGGCTGCGGCAAAGGCCTGCGGCCATTGGCGCAACACGAGCCACGCCAGCAGAGTGCCCAAAGCCCAGAGCATCACACCGCCGGGCCAGTGTTCCTCAAGATTGAAAATCTGGCCGGCCAGGAAGATCCCGGCGCCCAGGCACACTGTCCCGGCAAAATGCAGCGCCACACCGATGCTGGGGACTTTGGAGGAAAGGAGTCCGGCGGCCACATGGAAAACCGCCACCAGGGCGAGAACCAGAGTGAATCTCTGGGTGGGTGAAATCTCATCCCAGTGCGCGGCCACAAACAGCAGAATGCCGGCGCAGAGCATGAGTGTGCCAAAGCCTACAGCAAGTAACGCCGGCCAGCGGAGCCGTTCTTTCGGGGCCCGCTCGAAGTCAAGGATTCGTCCGGCGGCGAGGCGATCAATGAGACGCGCTTCCACCCAGCGATCCAGTTGCCGTTCCAGATCAGCCATCTAAAGATTCTCCGAAAATGCTGGGGTGATTATGCACTAAACCAGCGGGAACTCAAGTGAGGCGGATCACGGAGCGCAACCCATGGTCATAGCACCCCGGGGCCTTTACAGGCAGTACATCCAGAAGTCTTCATCAGGAGCAGGGGAAAGTGCGGACCACAAAACACGCTTGCTAACGGCTGCTTCACGCCAAGTAAATGTCTTCTTCGTGGGCGAGCCGACGAATGTTTTCAGGAGAGCGGGCCGGCGTGTCCTGGTTGGCAGGTGCGTCATTGGGAAGGGGTGATGGGGAAACGGATGACGGGGAAAGGGGTGATGGCGCAAGGTCGGCAAGAAGAGAATCCAGAGATTCCAGCCAGAGTGTCTGGGCTTCAAAGACGCGACCAAAGCTGCGCGAAACCATCTCCGCCATCTGTTCCAGAGTCGGTGGCTGTTTCTGGTTGGAAATGGATGACCGCGCCATTTCGGCGGCGAGGGAAGTCACCGGCTTATCAGAAATTCCGCATGGAACGATGAGCTTGAAGGAATTGAGATTGGTGGTGACGTTCAGGGCGAAGCCGTGCGAGGTGACAGCGCGAGAGATGTGGACGCCAATGGCAGCGATCTTGGCCGGCGGCTTATCTTCCGTCCAGACGCCGGTCAATCCAGAGATGCGGGTGGTGACCACGCCAAGGTCGCCGCAAGTGCGGATGAGCGATTCTTCAATCTTGCGCACAAAATCCACTGCTCCGATGCGCGGTTCGAAGGCGCGCAGGTCAAAAATGGGATAGCCCACAAGCTGGCCGGGACCGTGAAAGGTAACGTCACCGCCGCGGTCCGTCTCAAAGAGTTCAATTCCCTGGCTGGCGAGGAAGTCGACCGAGGCGATGATGTTCTGCATCCCGGCATTGCGGCCCAGCGTGATCACTGGAGGATGCTCAAGCAGGAGCAGCGTATGTCCGGCGCGGCCTGCTTTAACCAGGTGAACGAGCGTGTTTTGCAGGGCCAGGGCAGTTCCGTAGTCCACCCGGCCGAGGTAAACCACGTTGATCACGCGGAGCTGCATGTCTTTATTGTAAATAATGGGCCGTCGAATCTAACGCGATAACGCAAAGCGGCAAATCACGCACCGACGCAGAATAGGCCGGAAGGTCCACCGAGACGCGGAGAACACAAGGACCGCGATTGTGGTGAGAAAGAGAGCCCCGAGCGAGCCATGATACGTGGAAAGCATGATCGTGGTCAGGGGGAATGCGGCCGTCATCAGGGCAACAAAGCTCCACGATCCTGCCATATGAAAGCCTTGGCCTGGTGAGAGGGTGTTTGCCAGCGTGATCCAGAAGGGACCTGAAACCCAAATGCCGAGAAGCATGGCGAAGGCAACTTTCCAGGCTGGCCGCTTCCATTGGTCAGCGAAGATCTCCATCACAAAGCATGCGAACACAGGGAGAACCAGCGTAAACGGGAAAACAATCAAGAGCGCACTCCAGTCGGGGGCGAAGACAGCACGCGCCATCACCATCGGCAGCCAGAAGATCAGGCTTCCCAGGAGCGAGCCTTCCAGCATCCAAGGCGATCTTTTTCCCATCATGCTAGCTCGCGATCTGCTCCTCATCGCTCATGCCATGCATGTAGCCGTCAGGGTCTTTTTCAAATTTCTTCTCACATTCAACAGAGCAGAAGTAGACCGTCTCGTTGTGATAGTCGAGGCTAGCGGCTGCCTCGGGGACGTTCACGTGCATTTTGCACACCGGATCGATAGGCATGGGATCCTCCAGCTTAAGATGGATTCAGAACCCGCGAATAGGGTTTTATCGAGTGATGTCTCGCGAACGGGAATTGCCAGAAATGCCAAAAATTGAAAATTGAGTACCCGGCAACCCTAGAAAGTCAAACAATCGACGACTTTGGCAAACGTTTATTCTGGCTCTTTTCGGTTCCGTTAGATGTTGATCGCTTTGCCCTCCACTGCGCTGAATGCATCCAACATGCCTTCAGAGACAGTTGGGTGGGCGTGAACGGTAAACATCAGGTCCTCGACCGTCCCTTCCAGTTCCATTACCGCTACTGATTCTGCGATCAGTTCGGTCGCGACGGGCCCAATGATGTGAACGCCCAGGATTTCGCCAAACTTTGCGTCAGCAACCACCTTGATGAAGCCTTCATGATTGTCAATGATGCTGGCCTTGGAATTGGCGGTGAAAGGAAACTTGCCTACCTTCACCTGATGGCCGGCTTCTTTGGCTTTGGCTTCCGTCAGCCCAACGCTGCCGATCTGCGGCTCGCAATATGTACAGCCAGGAATGCGTAACTTGTTCACGGGCTTGGCGGGTTTGCCGGCGATATGCGTAACTGCGACAATGCCACACATTGCGCCTGAATGAGCCAGTTGGGGATAACCGGCAACGATATCGCCGATGGCGTAAATGCCAGGCTCCCCGGTCTGCATCCACTCGTTCACATGAACATAGCCGCGTTCGGTCTTGACCTTGGGGGTCTTCTCCAGGCCTATCTTCTCTGTATTCGGCCCGCGTCCAACGGCGATGAGTACCTTTTCCGCCTCAAGTTTCTGCAGCTGCTCGCCCTGGGGCGTGAAGCTTACGGCCACGCCGGTCTTCGCCTTTTCCACCTTCTCCACTTTGGTGTTGACGAAGCAGTTAATGCCTTTTTTCTTGAAGCTCCGCAACAGTTCCTTGCTGACCTCCTCGTCTTCCACGGGAACTAGACGAGGGAGCATCTCAATGACCGTTACTTCGGTCCCGAAAGAACGATACAGCGACGCAAACTCAACTCCCACCGCCCCGGAGCCAATGATGACCATGGACTTTGGGATTGAAGACAGGTTGAGCACTTCAATGTTGGTCAGGATCTGATCGTCGGGTTTAAGTCCGGGCAGCATACGTGCGTACGATCCGGTGGCCAGGATGATGTTCCTGGCCTGAATCTGTGATTTCTGACCGCCTTCGCCGGTCACGTCCACGGTGTGTATGCCATTTTTTGCGGGACCAGTGAGGGCGCCGAATCCTCTTACGGCAGTTACTTTGTTCTTGCGGATTAGAAAATCGAGCCCCTTGGTGTGCTTAGCGACAATGGAGTTCTTGCGTTCCTGGATGGTTTTCCAGTTGAGTTTTCCAGCGCCAAGACCGTCAATTCCGTATTTCTCAGCAGCCTTCAGATGGTCATAGACTTCAGCATGGAACAGAAGAGCCTTGGTGGGAATACAACCTACATGAAGGCAGGTACCACCCAGCTTCGCGTCTTTTTCAATGATGCACGTCTTGAGTCCAAGCTGGCCGGCACGGAAGGCAGCCGTGTAGCCGCCGGGGCCGGAGCCGATAATGGCAACGTCATAAATCGTATCTGGCAAAGTCATGCTCCCCTGTAAGGAAAATCTTGAGAAGGCAAACAGAAGATTGTAAATGAGCACTCAGCTATCAGCACTCGGCCTTCAGCCAATCCGCTCTTTCTTCTTACCATTAGATAGAACCAGCAGGTGCAAAGATTCTGACTCCGGCAACCCCCGAATTCCAGAGCGTTGGCACAACCCGGCCTCTCACAGGGTCCCCTCTAATGAAGAGCGGTGGAGGAGCCCACCTCTGTTCTCCAAGAAAGCAGGAGGAATCAATGATTGTATTGTGGTGGATTATTGTGGGACTGATCGCCGGATGGGCGACTGGCAAAATTATGCGCGGTTCCGGCTACGGCGTGCTGGCTGACATTTTGCTGGGCATCGCCGGCGCAATTATAGGCGGCTGGATTATGCGCGCTCTGGGCGGTACTGGCCAGGGCGGAATGATCTATACGATCCTGATTGCAATCCTGGGAGCCGTGGTTTTGACTGCCATTTTCAGAGCGATTACCGGAAGAGGGCGAACGAGCGGCAGTGGAGGGATCAGAAGAGCAGCTTGAGTTTTTTGCCGTAGGGATTGCGAAACTGCAATCAGCCGCTTTAAAGCGCGGCTGATTGCTTTATTTATCACGCTTCCCGCTTACCAGAAGCGGACGGGAGAAAACGAAGTGAGACTCGTATTTGGTGCCTGAAACGGGTCGCTTCAGCGAGCCAGAATATCTTTCCAAGAAACACGAATCCGAAGATACCCCAGAGAAACCACAATGCGTCATGGGGCTCCATCAGTTTGCAAATGCAAAGGGCGGTAAAGAAGACTGAGGTATAGAAGGAGTACCTTAGCTTCGCCTCGGAGTGTCGGTCACCTCGATCTTCTCCCGCAAATGGTTGAATGAGAACTGCGGAAGCAATGGCTGTCAAGATCAGGATCCATTCCAAAATGTGGAGGAAGATAGTACCCGAATGTGACATGCAGGTTTCCTTACGCCAAAAGCTTTGCAGCCTCTTTGGCAAAGTATGTGAGTATCAGGCTTGCGCCCGCTCGCTTGATGGACTGCAGAGATTCCAGCATCACACGGTTTTCATCCAGCCAGCCGTTGCGAATCGCAGCCTGTAACATCGCGTACTCGCCTGAGACCTGATAGGCAGCAATCGGCAGGTCAAAGCGATGCCTTGCCTCATTGATTACATCGAGATAGGGCATCGCGGGTTTGACCATGATCATGTCCGCGCCTTCTTCAATGTCCTGCTCCATCTCGCGCATGGCTTCGCGCAGGTTGGCTCCATCCATCTGGTAGGAGCGGCGGTCGCCGAATTGGGGAGTGGAATCAGCAGCTTCGCGGAAGGGACCGTAGAAGCCTGAAGCGAACTTGGCGGCATAAGAAAGAATCGGTGTGTTGGTGAAGCCGGCTTCGTCGAGTCCTTTGCGTATGGCGGCGACCCGGCCATCCATCATGTCAGAGGGAGCGATAATGTCCATGCCTGCCTGCGCCTGCGAAACAGCCGTTTTGGCCAGGATGTCGAGCGTGGTGTCATTCTCAATTTCGTACTCCAGGGCCGCCTGTTCGGCTACTTTGGTGGCAGCAGCAGCAAGGTTCTCACGCGCAACCACCATCACCCGAGGATTTTTTCCGCCTGAGGTCTTGTGCCGGACAACGCCACAGTGGCCGTGTGACATGTATTCACACAGGCAGACATCGCCGATCGCGACGAGATCGCGAACTTCCTGCTTGATGGCCCGCGTAGCGCGCTGAACAATACCATCTTCCGCCCAGGCGCCGGTGGCGACTTCATCCTTCTTCTCGGGAAGGCCGAATAGAATAACGCCGCCGAGACCGAGAGATTTGGCCTCGCGCGCCTCTTTCACTGCTTCATCAATCGAAAGATTGAACACGCCGGGCATGGAGCCGATCTCTTTGCGCACCCGTTCCCCCGGACAGACAAACAAAGGGTAGATAAAATTCGAGGGTTCAAGATGAGTCTCACGGACCAGCGAGCGCAGGGACTCAGACTGACGCAGCCGGCGAAGGCGGGTGACTGGAAAGGCCATAACAAGGGAAGTTTAGCAGTTCTGGAGGTAACTGCGGTTGAATCATTCGGGGATCAGGAACGCGCCGGGGATACGCCTATCCAGGGTGGCCAGTACGGCGGTATGTGCCTTTGCCAACTCTGCCAGATGTCCATCTGTAACGTGTGCAGCAGTTTTTACCCAGGCAGGAAGACGCGAAACATCGTGCTCGTCAGATACGAAGGTAAACTGAGGAAATTCGGAGCGCTTCAGCCGAAGCAACAAAGCCCGCGCCTGGGTTATGGAAAGTCCATAGGCCGCCGCCTGGGAAAGTACCCTTACAAATCCCAATTCTGTAATGGAGCATGTTGCCAAATGGGAGGGTCGATCTCGCGATATCCATGAGGCCATCCGGTGGTGAAACTCATGTTGCTGAAATCCCAGAGCAACAAGGGCATTCACGTCAAGCAAATACATCATGGAAAGTCAGCCTGGATCTCGTGAACCTCTTTGCTGCTCAATACCGGCGAGCCTGAACCCGCATTCAGAACAGGAAGCCCGGAAATGGGGTCCCGGACGATCCTAGCCTTGCAAGGCTTCTTGGTTTGTGGTGTCAGCACAATCCTTCCGCCCTCAATCTTCGCTTCGAGGGAATCGCCGGTTCGGATGCCCAGCTTTCTCCGAAGCGGACCGGGCAAAACGACCTGGCCTTTACTCGACACTTTTGTGGTCATGGTAAGACAATCTTACCTGCGTAGCCCGTGATCGCGCAATCTGCTTTGTTCAAGGCCGTGGGAGATGAGCTAGATTTTCGCCCACTGTGACGACCAGGATAACGACAGAAGCATGAGCTTCTCGGCATCAGCGTGGCTAAAGAGAACCCAGGAATTAGGCTACCATCATATAGATGGTTCCTTCACCGCTCCAACACTCGTCATCCCGCGTTCTGGAGTTTGACCAGTTCCGTGATTTGTTATCCGCGTACGTGAATTCTCCTCTGGGAAAAGAGCGGGTGATACAGCTTGTTCCGTGTTCTGATCGCAAGTGGATTGCCGAGCAGCAGCAGCTTGCCGCCGAAACACGGAGGTTTCTGAGCGCCGGTGGGCGATTCGATTTTTCTGGCCTTTTCGATGCGACCAAGCTGCTTGCCAAAGCGAAGATTCCCGGGGCGGCTCTGGAAATCGCTGAATTACGAGACATTCTGCTGATTGCCGACAAGGCCGCGGAGTGGAGAGAAATCGCACTGCGGCCACCGGAAGCTGTGGTTCGAGAGAAAGCCTGGGAAAGCATGCAGGCGCTCTCACTGCAAATCGCCGATTTCACGGCAGTCCTGCGCTACTTCCGCAACAAGATCCTGCCGGATGGCACGCTGGACGATCGCGCATCGGCTGAGCTGAGCCGCATTCGGCGCGAGGTGGAAAAACAGAAGAGACTGATCCAGGATTCGCTGCGCGGCTACCTGCGGCGGCTGGCCGAAGGCGGCGCGGTGCAGGAAGAGCTGATAACCATTCGCGGCGAACGCTTTGTGATTCCGGTGAAGACAGAGCAGCGCAGGCGCGTGAACGGCGTGGTGCATGGCGCCTCGTCCAGCGGACAGACCATCTTTGTCGAGCCGCTGGAAACCATTGAGCAGAACAATGATCTGGTCCGTCTGCTGGAAGAAGAGCAGATGGAAATCAGGCGCATTCTGCAGGAGATGACGGAGAAGATTGGCGAGCAGGCTGATGCCATGGCTGCTGCGAGTGAAGTAATGGCAAAAGTGGAGCTGCAATTAGGGAAAGCGCGCTTTGGCCTTGATTACGATTGCGTTCGCCCTGAGCTGACGGACGACTACCTGGAACTGCATGATGCACGGCATCCGCTGCTGGAGCGCAACCTGCGTCCCAAAGGCGGCAAGGTGGTCCCGTTGACGCTGGAAATGGATTCGGCGCACCGGCAGTTGATTATCAGCGGACCCAACACGGGAGGA
>DATFDA010000011.1:0-6206 GCA_035252525.1 Candidatus Angelobacter sp.
ACCTGGAGAGGCTGAATTCCACGCGCCAAAAGCGTTGAGCACCAGCAAGCCGAGTCCCAGCAGCAGGACCAGGACTGATCTCCTTTTATCCTTCATAAACGGCTCCTCAGCAGCTTGCGCCTGCCTCAAAGCAGGGCACAAAAGCTTGTGGCACTTTTTGTTCCGAAATGATACCGGGATGTAAGTGTCTAAAAACAAAGACCCACATCACTCGCAAGCTCTCGCGCGTTCAGGCTTCCGCTGTTCGTTCGCGTATTTCACTGTGCGAAAACGAACAGTCTGTTCTGTTACCAATCTATGAAGCAGGCTTGCCTTCATGATTGGTTTACGTTCAAATGGTCGGTTTCACAACAATCTCAAAAAATATTTAGGAACGCCGTGGCATATCTTCAATTTTTAGGCGCAGCGGGCACAGTAACAGGATCAAAACACCTTATCAACACATCGGGCGATGGCGCCGGGCGTCGCGGGTTTCAAGTCCTGATCGATTGCGGACTCTTTCAAGGTCAGAAAGAGTGGCGGCTGAAAAACTGGAATGACATCCCGATTCCTGCCCGTGAAATTGATGCCGTTGTGCTCACCCATGCCCATCTTGATCACAGCGGCTGGATTCCCAGGCTGTTCAAAGAAGGATTCCGGGGAAAAGTTTACGCCACGCCGCCCACCATTGATCTTTGCGGTGTTGTTCTTCCCGATTCCGGCCATTTGCAGGAGGAAGAAGCGCGTTTTCACAACCGGAAAGGCACTTCCAAACACATCCCTGCTCTGCCCCTCTACACGCTGGAAGAGGCACAGGACTGCTTGCGTTTTTTTGAGCCAGTAGAGTTCGGCGAAACCAGGCACTTGAGTCCGGAGTTCTCTTTTCGTTTTGTTCATGCCGGGCACATCCTTGGCTCGTCAATGGTTGAAGTATTTCTGCGGCGTGACGGAGGCCGCCACAAATACCTCTTCACCGGCGATGTTGGCCGAGTCCCAATAAAGCAAGCGCCGGGGAGAGTGGTCCACAGCGGTCCCGCTCCACAAGAGGATCCGGAGATTCTGGTGATGGAATCAACTTACGGGAACCGCGTTCATCCGCGTGAGGATGTCCGTCCGGAACTGGCTGATTTGATTCGACGAACTGTTCAACGCGGCGGCTCAGTGGTGGTTCCGGCATTTGCGGTGGAACGCACCCAGAAATTCCTGTTTCTGGTGAAAGAACTGATAGAGACAAACCAGATTCCGCGCGTTCCGGTTTTTGTCGATAGCCCCATGGCCATTAAAGCCGTGGAGATTTACCTGAAGTACAGCAACGAATTTACTGACGAGGCGCGCGAGTTGATACGCCGCTACGGCTCGCCACTGGAGTGGAAGGGATTTACGTTTGCGGCGTCTGCGGAAGAATCAAAGAAGATTAACGGCGTGCAATTTCCCTGCATCATCGTGTCTTCCAGCGGCATGGTTACAGGCGGGCGAGTGCTGCACCATCTGATGCTGCGTCTTCCCGATCCGCGAAATCAGGTGATCTTTATCGGCTTCCAGGCGCCGGGAACGCGCGGCTCCATCATCAAAGCCGGGGCACGATCATTGCGCATCTTTTCTGAGGAGGTGGAGATTCGCGCCCAAATTGCGGCGCTGGAGCAGTTCAGCGATCACGCCGACACTGAAGAACTGCTGCACTGGCTGAAAACGTTTTCGCGCAAGCCAGAAACAACTTATCTGGTTCATGGTGAGCCTGGTGCGGCGCTCTTGCTGCAAGAGGCCATTTCGTCACAGCTCGGGTGGAACGTCAAAGTAGCAGAGTGGTTACAGAAAGTCGCGCTGGCTTGACTGGAACTAATCAGACGAATGCGCCGCGAACGGGGAGCTAAACCTCGTTTTCGAAGTAACCTGCAATAGCTGGAGCTTCGCGGTCCTGCAGCACTGAAAATGGCACCGTTTTCCGCTTGGGAGCAATTGCATTCTGCAGAGCGCCTTCCAGGGCGTGACGGAACGCTCCTTTGAGCAGCTCAGTATCAATCAACATGAAGCTGCCGGTACTTTGGAAAAGTGAAAGCTTCCCCAGCGGTCGGCGCCTGAAGGTGCAAAGATCAAGGGTAAGTACAAGGCGTTCCCGGCTGGTGTTCCAGTGAACCCTGATGCAGCGGCCATCATCGGGGCCGTCTAGAGCTTCATTAGGAGCGAAGCGATCGTCAAGAACGATTTCAAAGCCGTCAAAATCATCCGCAAGGCAATCTTCCAGCAGTCCGGCAATGCCCGCAGCGTCACGCGTTGTCTGCAATCCGGTGGCAGCTTTGCGTAGCGCGATGTTGCGCGCAAAAACCTTCTTCTGCAGCACCAGCCGCCGTCCCACGCGATGAAATTCTCTGAATTCCGGATACTTGAGCTTGCGTAACCCAAAAAACACCAGCATGAACAGAATGGCAACAACCGGGATGAAAACGAGGGCTGATGGACTGAGCAAGAAGAGACTCAAGACGGCGCACAGCGCTGAGATCCCATACAGCACCCAGACTACCTGGCGTTGCGTCAGGCCGAGCTCAAGGAGCTTGTGATGAATGTGTTCCCGGTCCGCACCAAAGATGGAGTGGCCGCTCAGGAATCGGCGAAGAAGGCTCAGTAAAACATCAGTCAGTGGGAGGGCGAATGATACTACCGGGACAACAATGCTATCGAGAGTAGATGTCTGGCGCTGAGATTCCGCCAAAACCAAAGCGCTGAGAATGAAACCGACAAAGAGGCTTCCTGAATCGCCCAGGAAGATTGATGCAGGATTGAAATTGAAGATGAGAAATCCAAACAGGCTTCCAGCAAGGACGGTGGTTGCGGTTGCGACGCCCGGGCGGCTGCCAACCGCAAGAGTGAATATGGTTACCATGGAAAACAATGCCGCGCCGGCAGCCAGGCCGTCCAGCCCATCAATAAGGTTGATGGCATTGCAGACCAGCACCACCCAGAACACTGTCAAACTAAGGCATAGCGCCTCAGCCCATAGTCCGGCATGCGCGGAACAAAACCCAAAATGGATCCCGCAGAAATACAGACCGACTGCTCCGGCTATCTCGACCAGCAGCTTGAATAACGGCTTTACGGTTACCAGGTCGTCCGCCAAACCAACCAGAAAGAACGCAGCAGCCAGCATGACAATCCGGCGTATATCAGCGTTGCTCGCGCCGATGCTCCAGCCGTGTTTTGCCGTCAAGAAATATCCGCCCAGGATGAGCAGAAACGCAAGAAATACCGCCACTCCGCCAAGCCGGGGAATAGGCGTGGAATGAATATGGCGAGACGAATCAGGGGGCTTCGCCAGGCCGAAACGCCCAGCGAGATTACGAACGCACCACGTGAGGCACGCTGCAACGATGATGCTTGCCAAAAAACTTACAAAATACTGCAGCATATCCAAAACGACAATCTGCTCCCTAATCTGGGTACACACTCACCTTTAGTTTGTCAGAGTTGCAGTGAATGATACACGCTGGCGGAATTGAGTGCAGCAAAAATCGCTCCTAACCTTTTGCTAGAGAAGGTCCTAGCTCTGTTTTTTTATCGCTTAGTCCGGAATAGTCACTGCTCTTCAGAATGATTAGAAGTTTCTAATCCTACTACTTTTGGACTAAGGCCTTCAGGCACTCTTATCCCCGCCCGTCATACGCCGAGAAGCCTCAGGCAGCCACAAGGAAAATCCGCTTTTAAATCCTGCATCTAAGCGGAGAAGAGGGTGAGGAGATGACGAGACGAGCTTCCTATGGGTTGGCTCTAATATTGTGTTTTGGTGTTTCGCTTTGTGCGTGGCCGCAATCTGCCAAGAACAATCAATCTTCTGCGGCGGACCAGCGGATGCAGGACCGCATCAGCCGAGAGGTATATCACGAGTTGGTTATGCTTCCCCAGCTTACGATCTTTGACAATCTCTCCTACAAGATTGACGGCGGCGCTGTCACTCTTATGGGCGAGGTCCGCAATGCCGTGCTCAAGGACGAAGCACAGCAGGCAGTGAAAAAGATTGAAGGCGTGGAAACGGTCAACAATCAGATAGAAATCCTGCCTCCATCACCGAATGATGACCGCATCCGGCGTGCAGTGGCGCGCTCCCTTTTCAACGACGACCGGCTGTTCAGATATTCGATGGGATCAGTTCCACCAATTCACATCATCGTCAAAAGTGGTCACGTGACTCTGGAAGGGGTGGTGGACAACCAGGCAGATAAGAACGAGGCGGGCCTTAGAGCCAACTCAGTGCCGGGTGTCTTTTCGGTTCAAAACAACCTTCGTGTGGGCGGCTAAATTCGGGTGGTTTGATTGCGGATGGAAGCGGGCATGGTGCACCGTAGTATGTCTTCAGGCCGCATTTGATTTGGGATGCGAGCCCCATGCCTCCAGCGGCGCCGGTCACCAGCAGCCAGTCGCCGGACTGAAGATGCGCGCGCCACTCCACCGCTCCGTGGGAAGTACCATAAGCTACAGGGAAAGCTGCGGCGCTCGCGAACTCCATTGCGTGAGGAATGGGCAGCACGCGTTGGGCGTCCACCACCACCTCCTCTGCAAAAGCCCCGAGGCCGGTCAAGGCCATCACCCGATCGCCAACTTTAAGGCGATTGACGGCGGCTCCGAGTTCAGTAACCTCGCCGGCAGCTTCTGCTCCTGGAATGAAGGGAAACGCCGGCTTTTCCTGGTACTGTCCAGCAATGAGAAGGAGGTCAGCGAAATTCACGCCCGCGGCATGCACCCTGATTCGCACTGCGCCGTCACGCAAGGGTGATAGCGGAACATCATTTACGGTAAGCTTTTCCGGACCGCCCCATTCTCTGCACACAACCGCGCGCATATCCGCTTTAATCAGGAACGGACATTATACTGGAGAGGCTCGATCTGGCTGCCAGGCACGATGCGGACTTCCCGACTACGCCGCCCGTTTGGGCCTCTTCTTGCCCGGACCTTTCTTCGCCTGTATTTGAACTTCAGATTCGCGCTGGACGTCTTCCACACCCTGTGGCCCCTTTTTCTTGCCCATCTGTTCCAGGCTCTGGCGGAGGGCAGCCATCAGGTCGGTCGGAGGCGCCTGCTTACGCGGCTTTTCCACCGCTGTCACTTCCCCTCCCTCCATGCGCGCCTTGATGAGTTTTTTAAGGTTCTCTTCAAAAGTATCGTGGTATTTTTCCGGTTCCCATTTGGCAGCCAGAGCCTCAATGAGCTGGTGCGCTACTTTGAGTTCGCCTTCCTTCAGTTGCTTGTGGTCGGTGTCGATGGCGGGCGCTTCGCGTATCTCCTCCTGGTAGAACATGGTGTGCAGCATAAGTCCGTCCTCATGCGGGCGAAGAAGCACGGTGTATTCGCGATTGTGCATGGCCAGCTTGGCCACAGCCAGATAGCCACTCTCCTCCATGGCGCGAGAGAGCAGGGCGTATGGCTTTTTTCCGGCTTCATCGGGCGCAAGGTAGTAGGACGATTCGAAATAAACAGGATCGATTTCCTCTTCCTTTACAAACTCCAGGATCTCCATGGCTTTGGCCGTTTTCGGTTCGATTTTCTTGATCTCTTCCGGCTCAATGACCACGTATTCGCCTTTGCGGTACTCATAGCCCTTTACGATCTCACTGCGCTCGATCACTCGTTCATCATTGGGGCAATAGAGCTGCTGCTTTACCCGTGTGAGGTCGTCGCGATGGAGCATGTGGAAGCCGATTCTAGTGCTGCGCGCGCCGGAAAAGAGACGCACCGGCATGGAGATAAGTCCAAACGTAAGATAGCCAGACCAGACAGACGCAGGCATGAAACTCTCCTCTTTGGGGACCAGGGCTGCATAATAGGATGCGCTACACTCGGACTTATGCCGCCAGTGAAGTGAGATGTTGAGGTGGACTCAAGGAGACAACTCTGTCGCGCACTCGCAAATCGGGCGTTGCTGATGTAATCGGAATCATTTCGGCTGCTGTGCTTGTTGCCATTGACCTGCTGGGGCACACCAATGGGCCCGCGGCGCAAAAGCGCCGCATGCTGCTGGCCCTGGTGATTACAACAGCATTTGCTTTCGGCGCATGGCTGGCTCGCGGAGTGAATACCGGCGGGGCTCTCGCCGGATCGAGTATCGCCTTTGTGCTGGCTTCAAATGACCTGCGAATGTTCTGGGTTCTGCTTCTGGTCTTTGCAGTCACTCTTTTGGCAACACGCGCAGGCAAAGCGCGCAAGCAGGAGTTGCACACAGCCGAGGCATCCAACGGAAGAAG
>DATFDA010000012.1:0-11559 GCA_035252525.1 Candidatus Angelobacter sp.
TGTGGGATGCAGTGGCAAACGCCAACGTTGAGATTGGCCAGCCGGTAGTCATCCGGTACGTGAAGGACCTGGTGTTGCACGTGGAGCCGGCGGCTCAATCTGCGCCGGTGGTGGCGAAGTCCTGATTTTTGTTTCTGGAACCGCTCGGATGCCATAAAATCCGAGCACGACTGATATTCAACACGATGGAGGCCTTGTGCCGGGAATTGCTCTTCTCGTCATCGTCGTTATTATTGCGCTGTACGTCATCAACTGCATCAAGATCCTGCGCGAATATGAACGCGCGGTAATTTTTCGCCTTGGCCACCTGCAACAGGAAGCAAAAGGGCCGGGCGTGGTACTCATTTTCACGCCGATTGACCGCATGGTGCGGGTTGATCTTCGGCAGCAAGCGCTGGAAGTTCCGCCGCAGGACATCATCACCCGCGACAACGTCACGCTGAAAGTGAATGCTGTTATCTATTGGCGCGTGGTGAATGCGCCTCAGGCGGTGGTCCAGGTACAAAACTATTATTGGCAGACGCAACAGTTCGCGCAAACCACGTTGCGGTCCGTGCTGGGAGAAGTGGAATTGGATGAGCTGCTGGCGCATCGCGACAAGCTGAACGCCCGCATCCAAAGCATTCTGGACCAGCACACCTCACCTTACGGCGTGAAGGTGGCCAACGTGGAAGTAAAGCAGGTTGACTTGCCTGAATCCATGCTTCGAGCCATGGCCAAGCAGGCGGAGGCCGAACGCGAGAAGCGCGCCAAGATCATCCATGCGGAAGGTGAATTTTCGGCTTCGCAACGGCTCAGCGAAGCCGCGCATGTGCTCGCCACAGAACCGCTTACAATGCAGTTGCGCTATCTGCAGACGCTGACTGAAATCGGCGTGGAGAAAAACACGACCATCATCTTTCCCTTGCCCATTGACATTCTGTCTTCCCTGACCGCGGCAATGGAAAAATACGCAGGCAAGAATCAGGTCAAATAGGGTTACACTCAAGGAAAACCAGAGCTGGAGTGAAAATGGCCGAAACCGGGACGGGACGAGTGAGATCAAGCCTGCTGGATGAACTGGACGATCCCAGAGATACGGAAATAACTTTGGGCACAGGAAAGCTGTTGGGGATCTTTTTTGCCCTCACCATTCTCTGCGCCGTGTTTTTCACCATGGGATATTTGCTCGGGAAGAGCACAGCCAATGGCAGGCATACGGAAATTGCCGGCGCCACGCCGACGGGTGGCAGCTCCGCAGGGAAGCCCTCGGCGGTGAACAAAGCGCCCGAGGTACCAGCAGCAGCGCCATCACCGGACGCGGCCGCTCAGCAGAGCAGTGCTTCAAACAGCGCCAGCACGAGCGCACCGGCAACCCAGGCATCTCCGGCTCCTGCTGTAACTGAGATCAAGAGCAGCCCTGGCGGTTCTTTTACCGTGCAGGTTGCCGCCGTGAGCAAGCAGGAAGATGCAGATATTCTGGCTACTGCGCTGCGCAAGAAACAGTATCCGGTATTCATCGCCAGCTCTGTGGGTGACGCGCTGTTCCACGTGCAGGTAGGTCCTTTTTCCAACCAGCAGGACGCTGAGACCATGAAAAATCGTTTGTCCGCTGACGGGTACAACGCGATTGTGAAGCATTAGAGAAGCAATTGGCAATTGGCATTTAGCAATTAGCTCGGTTGAAAGCGGCGCGAAACCGCATTTTGCTTTGCCGAAATGTTTTGCGTTCTGCTTTTGCTGTGCTAATTGCCAGTTGCCAATTGCTAGCTGCTAATCGGAATCGTACCTCTGCTCCTTAAACGGATCACCGTACATGTGATAGCCGTTCTGCTCCCAGAAGCCAGGGACATCGTGATCCAGAAATTCCAGCCCACGGACCCATTTCACTGATTTCCATGCATAGAGATGAGGCACGATCAGCCGCAAAGGGAACCCATGATCTGCCGAAAGCGGTTCGCCATCATGATGCGTGGCGAACAGTACGCCATCGCGATTGAGGTCGACAAGAGGAACATTCGCTGTGAAACCCTGCTCGGCATGGACCAGAACATACTTTGCTTCAGGCTTGAGCTGAACAAGCTGAAGGACATCTTTGAATGCGACGCCCTCCCATTCATTATCAAAACGGCTCCATCGCGTTACGCAGTGGAAGTCACTCTTGCTGTGAGCACGCGGTAGTTTGGTGAACTCATTCCACGCGAGGCGGATTGGTTTCTCCACCAGGCCCCAGATTTTGAAGTCCCATTTCGCGGGATCGAAGCGCGGGACTGAGCCATAATGCAGTACCGGCCACTTCAAGGTGAGCGACTGGCCCGCGGGAAGACGTCCCGCGTCCTTCATCTCACGCTCTTTTTCTTTACGCTCGTTGCCGGTGAAAAGACCCATATCATCCATCATCTTGATTGTATGGGATGTTCATGGCACGCCAAAGTTGCGCTGGTTTTCGCGAATCTATGAACAGCATGCGTGGCAGAGGGCTCTCCTCTAGCCTACGGGAGCGGTCTCAATTGGGTGTGGTTCCTGGTAAAGCTCTTCAATTTGCTGCTTGTATTTGGCTTCAATGATGCGCCGCTTGAGCTTGAGTGTGGGCGTGATTTCACCGCCGGCGACCGTGAACTCATCGGGAACAACCAGAATCTTCTTGATGGTTTCAAAATGCGCCAGCTTCTTGTTCAAGTCTTCCACGATACCGCGGTAGAGTTCGCGCACCCTGGTGCTGGCGACAAGTTCCTGATGGTTGTGGAATGTAACGCCGTTGGCGTGCGCCCAGTCCTCCAGCAGAGGGAAGTGCGGCGAGATGATAACTGAAGCGTATTTGCGGCGGTCGCCGATGAGGGCTGCCTGGGCGATCAGCACATTGGCTTTGAGCGCATTTTCAATCGGCTGAGGCGCAATAAATTTTCCACCTGAGGTCTTGAGCAGGTCTTTCTTACGATCAGTAATGCTGAGGAAGCCATCGGCGTCCATCTGGCCGATATCGCCCGTCTTGAACCAGCCATCCTGGAAAGCGGCGCGCGTCTCTTCCGGCATTTTCCAATAGCCTTTGAAGATTGTGGGACCTTTGACCAGGATCTCTCCGTCTTCGGCAAGTTTCACTTCAAGCCCTTCATGCACTTTGCCAACGGTGCCAATCTTGAATGCACCGAGGCGGTTGCCGGAGATCACCGGCGATGTCTCGGTGAGCCCGTAGCCTTCAAAGATGGGAATGCCCATGCAGCAGAACCAGTCAGACATATCAAAGCCCAGCGGCGCGCCTCCGGAGAAATAAACCCGGCTGCGTCCGCCAAAGCCCTGGCGAATCTTGGAATACACCAGCTTGTCGGCCAGCTTCCAGGCGGAGCTTGTGGGCGTTTCACCGCGTTCGATCTCGGCTTTATGTCGGCGGCCCACGCGCAACGCCCAATCAAAAATCTTGCGCTTGAGGCCGCCGGCAGCCTGGCGCTCAACCTCCTGGCGGACCTTCTCATACACACGTGGCACGGCCACAATGATCGTCGGCTTTGCTTCCTGGAGCATCTGCGGCAGTTGCTCAAAAAAAGGGCAGTAGGCAACAGTGACGCCGTTGAAATAACAGACGTAATCAAGGTGGCGCGCCGTCACGTGCGAGAGCGGCAAAAACGAAAGATAGAGATCGCCCGGCCGCCACTCAGCGTGGCGAGTGGACATGTTGGCGTTTGCGGTGAGATTGCCGTGCGTCAGCATCACGCCCTTGGAATTTCCTGTGGTTCCGGAGGTGTAGATCAGCGTGGCAAGATCATCGGGAGTGATGGAGCGGGCCTGCGCTTCCCATTCAGTATCCTGCTCGGACGAAGATCCGTTCAGCAGCGGCCAGATGGGGATTACGTTGATCTCGCCCAGGTCGTCCATCACAACCACTTTTTCTACCGTGGTGCGCGACAAGATGGATTGGACTTTCTTCAGTTGTTCCTGGGAAGAGACGCACACCACTCGCGCGCCGGAATTTTCAAGTACGTAGAGTGTCTGCTCCGCTGTGAGCGTCGCATAAATTGGGACATCAACCAGCCCGGTAGTTACGCAGGCAAAATCAACAATCATCCATTCCGGTCGGTTTTCACTGAGAATGGCTAGACGGTCGCCTTTGACCAGCCCCCATTGCCTGAAGGCATGCGCCATGGTAGAGACGTATCCGTAAAGCTGGCGTGAGGTAATGATCTGCCATTCGCTGCCACGCTTAATCATCACGTGGCGGTCAAGGTCGTGGGCTACCGACGCGAAAAAGATGTCGGCCAGGGTTCTGGGTTCCATGTTAAGTGCCCGCTTCCACACCCTTCAGGATAACGGATACCACGGAATCGGTAAGACTCGAAAGGTGGAAGTCCTCCCGTTCACGTTCGCGTTCAGACAATATCCAGGTGGTGACAATCTCATCCACCGCGCCAAAGAAGCAGTGGGCGGCAATGGTAACGGAAATATCTGACCGGAAAACTCCAGCGGACTGGCCGTCCCGCAACACGCCCTTAATAAGATCAAAGTACTCGCCCATCAGGTTGTGGGAGAACTCGCCCAGAAATTTGGCGCTGTGGCGCAGTTCTGTCTGGAAAACAATGGCCAGATCGCGATTGGAGCCCAGTCCTTCAAGGTGCAGAAATGCCATGCGGCGAAGTTTTTCCCGCGGATCGGTGAGTTCATTCAGGGCGATCTGGGCGCGGCGTATAAAGCGATGAAACGCCGAGTCAATCGCCGACATCAGAAGCTCGTCTTTGTTCTTGAAATAAAGGTAGATGGTGCCATCGGCCACGCCGGCCCGGTCAGCAATCTCAGCCACGCGGGAATGAAAAAAGCCGTGCTCCGCTATCACTTCAATAGCGGCATCAAGGATGCGCTGGTGCTTGTCTGAAGCGGCGTTTACCGGTTTGGAGGTGCTGGTCGCTGGACGTTTCACAGGCAGGAAAGCTCGAATTTACTTGGATTTGCAGGGAAGCGCAACTCTAAAGTTACGTTTCAGGCCCAGCCGTCACTATAGATGTTACCAGCTTTGTTCCGCGGGCCGGAAATGTGAAAAACCGATCCTCGGCTGGAAAGGATTCAGGGTACACTTCGCGTTACTTCTAGCAAACGACCAATGATGAATTGCGCGGGCCCCAAGCGGGTTCGCACTGAAATGGAGATGATTGAATGTCTCAATTGGTCATTTTTATGAAATGGGAAGTGCTGATTTTCCTGGGAGGGCTTGCCGCCCTGGTTGCTTTGCAACTGCTCACCGGGCAAATCAATACTGACGGGCTTTTCCGGGATACCGGTCCTAAAGGAAGTGGACAGACGAGCTCGGCAAGAGTTCAGCTTCTCATCATGACGGTGGGAGCGGCTGCCTATTACATTTCCCAGGTAGTCGCGAACCCCAATCCGGGCACTTTCCCGGCGATTCCCACGGCATGGCCCGTGATTCTGGGCGGCAGTAACCTTCTTCACCTGGGAACCAAGGCTTTTACCGCCTGGTTCGGTCAACGAAAAACAACCTAAGGAGATTGACAGAATGGCACCCTCACCCGCGATGCAGATTTTGACTTTGGTCTGCGGATATATCATTTGCGTCCTCATAGGACTGCTGGGCCTGGTTGTTCTTTGGAAGATTTTTGATGGCAGCATTGACCTTTCTGAGTTGCTGGACGAGTCCAACGGCGGGGCCAGCATGTCACGCTTCCAGTTGCTCATCTTCACCTTCGTGTTTGCGTTCAGCCTGTTTCTGGTAATCGTGTCGACCAATCCTCCAGCATTTCCACCTATTCCGGGAACTGTGCTGTCTTTGCTGGGGATTAGCGGGAGTTCTTATCTCGTGAGCAAGGGAATCCAATTCAGTGATCCCGCAGCCCTACGCGCCCAGGGCACCGAGATTGTGATCAGTCCCAACAAGGCCACGGTAGCGCCGGGGAAGACACAGCAGTTTACGGCGGACGTCTCCAAAGCAGGCGCGAAACTGGTTTGGGAGAAGATGGCAGGTGACGGCGCCATTGACGCCAGCGGTTTGTATACAGCGCCGGCGACAGTCACAGGCGGACACAGCTACGCCACCATCCAGGTCTCCAGTCCGGACATTCCCGGCGCGGTTGATCTGGCGGTGATCACGATTGTCTCCTGAGGCGTTATGAGAAGAACGAATTCCAAGCCGCCAGCTTCACCTCATACGCGGAGAAAGCGTATTACATCGGTTGCAACGGTGTTGCCGCTGGCCATTGGGCTGGCGAGCACGCAACTCCCTTCCGGAAGCGGGACGCCAGCAGGAGTGCCGGTGAGCGGGACCGGACGGATGACCGCCGCTTGTACTTTGCCGTTTAATCCCATCGCCCAGCATCATCCCATTGACGATAGTTGCGGGCCCGATGGGAATGGCTCCGCCAATTCGCCTCAGGCCATGCAGAATGACGCCAAGAATAATTTCTGCGCTTCCGGCGCTCCGATTGATGTGGATTTTGATGTCCTGCACCAACTCCAGGAAGAGGCGGCCAAGCTGGTCACGTTCGGCAGCGATGGCAGCCTGCCCAAAGACCGTGCTCCGCTGCGAAGTATTCCAACCACGCGCGGCAATATTGGTGAGGGGACCGTGGTGCGGCTGGCGGCGTTTGTGAGCGACGCCCATTACAGCAACCTGGGAAAAGGCGAGAGCGTGAATTGCAAACACGGTGATAAAGAAAGCAATGATATACACATCGTTTTGCAGGAGACCCCGGACGAGAAGGATGAATGCAAGAGCGCAACCGCGGAAATGAGCCCTCATTTCCGTCCTGACGTATGGAACCCTGATTTTCTGAACGAAAAGGACCAAAAGGTTTTTGGCAGCCAGAAACGGCTCTTTCGCTTTACAGGCCAGCTATTCTTCGACGCGAGTCACAGTCCCTGCGTCAACGGCAGTGGACGTGCTCCCAAACGGTCGACCATCTGGGAAGTCCACCCGGTTTACAACGTGGAGATATGTACTGACGCGGCCAACCATTGCAATGTGGGTGACAATGTGGGCTGGGAGCCGCTGGTGGATTTTGTAAATGAAGGCAGCACAGAAACACGCTTGCTTGGCCCAAACAATGCTATCAGCGCCGGGCGAGCCGGGTTCGCCATTCGCGATTCACTGGAAAAATCCTGGTGAGTTAGCTTTGTCCATGTACCACTCAAGAAAGCGCCGGAATGCCGCTCCTCGGTGGCTGTGACGGCGCTTTTCTGCAAGCGGCAGCTCGGCAAAAGTCTTGCCCAGCGCGGGAAAGTAGAAGAGCGGATCGTATCCAAAACCTCCGGTTCCGCGCGCAGTGGTGATGAGTTCGCCTTCGGCATGGCCGCGGAAGGTTTCCAGTGTCTTACCGTGTCTGGCGAGGGCGATCACGCAGACATATCTGCCGGGATGCGGGCCTGGCGGAAGCCGATGAAGCTGAGCGACCAGAGCGCGATTATTGGCTTGATCATCAGAGTTTTCATGTCCGGCGACGCCATGCGCCAGAACCGCCGCATACCGCGCAGAATAAACGCCTGGAGCGCCGCCAAGCTGGTCTACCTCAAGCCCGGAATCTTCGGCCAGCACCATATAGCCGTCCGCGTGGCGGCTATAGTATTCGGCCTTGATGCGGGCATTCTCTTCAAAGGTTTGGCCGTCTTCATTGGCCGGTGGAAGCTCAGAGAGCGCGGGCAATGGTTCTAGTGCAAGGTTGCACGGCTGTGCGGCTTCACGCAGTTCGCGGAGCTTGCCCGGATTGGTGGTGGCAAGATAGATTCTGGGCATGGTCTTCATGGTTTCTGCGGTTATCATCATAACGTGTTGGCGAGATATGGCTTTCAATTGAGGTGAAGTATGCGCAAATGGCTGTGCCTGGCCCTACTGGGATTGTTGGCGGTTTCCGGGTGTTCCAGTGGACGAAATGGCGGTTCGCTGGGAGGCGGTGGAGGCAGCGGGCTGGGGCAGCTCTACGTCGCATCGAATTCCAGCATTCTGCACTTCAGCAATGCGCTGGCCGCTACGGGAAACGTCACGCCCACTGCCACTATCTCAGGCACCGCGACCACGCTCTCATCGCCCCAGCACCTTCTGGTTGATCCCACAGCCAACCGGCTTTTCATAGCGAATTCGGGAGCAAGCTCGATTCTGGTTTATGAGACTGTCGCAAGCGTCACCGGAAATACGCCGCCCACGCGCACTATCTCCGGTTCTGGGACGTTACTCGCCGTGCCGCACGATCTGGCGCTCGACACGGTGAACAACGCGCTCTATGTGGCCGACGGCACGCAGATCCTGGTTTTCCAATCGGCCAGCACCGCCAATGGGAACGTCCCGCCCATTCACAACATCAGCATGGGCTTTGCCGTGGGTGCGATTGCTCTTGATGTGAACAACAACCGGCTCTATGTTGCCGACACTTCGGGCAACGCGATTGACCGGCTGGAAGGCGCGAGCCTGCAGGATGGAACGCCGGTGATCGCCGCCACAATCAGCGGGGCTGCCACAGGACTGGCGCGTCCTCAAGGGCTGGCGCTGGACTCAACCGACAGGTTGATGGTAAGCAATGCGGCGGGGAAGTCCATTACCATTTATCAAACTGCGTCTACCTTGAACGGCAATGTGACACCAGCGGCAACCATCAGCGGGCCGGCAACGCTCCTCTCCGGACCGGACCAGATTGTGCTGAACGCAAGCGCCAACAATGGAGAGCTCACTGTGGCCGATCCGCTGGGCGCGGCCGTGCTGGTTTTCAGCAATATCAGCCTGATAAACGGAAACATCGCCCCAACCCGCAGCATCAGCGGAGCGTCAACCGGACTGGTGGCCAACGGCGTGAACGGGATCGCGCTGGACCCAACCAGGTAGGTGCCTGATGACGCGCAACCCGAAATGGGATCTCCTGAAAACGGAGCTGCCAGCAAGTAATAGAGCAGACAGCCCCGAGGAAATGCAACCCGGCGGATGACGCTGCTTATCGTTTGGCCGCAGGCTGTTTGGCGTGAGCGCTCAGAGTCCAGGTCACGAAGTAATGCGAGTTCCCTCCGCAGCCCGTGGGAGACTTTGTTCCTTTGTTCTCGTCGGTTTTGGACATGGGATGGCCAGTTTTGGCGAGTTGCAGCAGTTGCGCGCCGGAAAAAATATAGCTGCCGGCGGCAACCGGTCCATCACAATTAGCGAAGATGATGCCTTGCAGTTCGCCGGCCACCCAGCTAAGCGCCTCTGCGCCAACCGCGCCGACAACGCTGCCGATTGGACCGCCAATGGCGCCTGCCGCGGCTCCCGCTCCCGCTGCCGCACCCTTTTGGGCGGCCGCACTCACCACTTTCTCAAGGGCTTTCTCCACGTCGCTTTTGTTATGGCCGCTGTTCACGATGGAGTAGGTAAACGCCACTACTTCATTCGGGCCAACTTCAATGTTGGGAATGGAAAGGTTGACGGTATGAGTCCCGTTGTTTACGTCGCCCATAGATTTGGTTCTCGTCACGGGCGCCTTTTTCCCGACCGCGACGGCAATGGAAACATAGTCCGTGTCGTTGTGCCGCGAACGAGTGTCAGTGATTCTGAAGTTATTCAAGGTGAAGGTACAGACTGCGTCTGTGGCCAGGGTGACCACACTTCCCGCAGCAATGTGTGCTTGTGCCATAAAATGCTCCTTATAGATGTAAGTTCGCGAACTGTGACTGCATCGTGACAGTCCTTACGGGCAAACGGAGGCAGCGGAGTAGCGCGCTGAATGCAAGCGCGTCGTGCTTCCTTGGAGTGCAGAACGAGGCTGAAGCGTTACCGAGTGCGGTGGCGAAGTCGATTACAGTTAACTTCGGGCGTGCCCTCTGGGTCCGATTCTCTTGTTAGTGCCGGTGCACCGTTCCCACGGGCCGCACACGCACAAAGAGCACTGCGCCAGTGGGATGGTCGCCATAGACCGGCGACAGGAAAGACGGTGCGTGATAAAACGTCACCTGTCCGCCGATGGCGGTGGAAAGATTGCGCAGCAGATTAAATTCGTGGTCGTAGCCGAAGGTATAGGCCTGCACGCGGGCCAGGAACTGCTCTTCAAATCCAACCGGCTCGGGATTTTTGCCCAGCAGCAATTCGTTGGTGCGGTCCACGTTTTCAATGCGCGCCCAGAAGTTGTGGGGCGCGAACCACATTGTAGCTTCAGCCAAATAGCCGTTGAAGTTTTCGCCCGTCTCCAATGAATGATTGCGCCCCCACAGCAGCGTGGCGGCAAAGTTCTGGCCTTCGCGTGGCCAGACGTCGTAAGAAATTGAAGCCGTCATGCGCTGGAGATCTTCGGTCGGGTGGAGCGCTTCCGGACTGGTGAGATGAGCGAAGGAATACTGCGTCACCCAATTATGCGCGGGCTGAACGGTGAGGCGCGTGGACCAGGAATCAATGCTGCCGGAATCAATGTTCCAGCGATTCTCATCCGGCTCCCGTCCGTGAAAACCGGAGGCCTCAAAGCGCGCAAGCTTCCAGGCGAAGCCCGCCGTGAACACGTCATCAGCGATATGGGTGGAATCTTCCAGGTGATGGCCCAGCGCAGCCATTGGGTTTTCCATGGCAGATGAACGGTGCGAGTAAGCCACCGGTCCCATTGCAGGATCGCCCACCGGAGCAGCATAAAGAGAAAGCAGCGCCTGGTCGTTCAGCTTCCAGTCGTACAGGGCGGCGATCTCCATGAGAAAGTCATGAGGATGCTGGCCATCATTGATGGGCCGGCCAAAAGCTGTCTCACCCTGCTGGAAGAGCTCCGGATAGAAGCGATGCGTGACGGTGGCAGGTTCCAGGCTTACCATGGTGCGCAAGGTGAGCTGCCCGAGGCCGAGCGACCGCTGGGCCATGGGCATGAACCAGTTGGTGGAGAATACCTTGTCATATCCGCGCGGCCCGCTCTGCTGCACGGTATTGAGAAATGCCTGTCCGTGAAACATGAGCGCCCAGTCGCCATGTTCCTTCATGAGCATGGGGAATTGGAGCGGGCGAAATTCCGGTTCAATGCTGGTGCCGGAAGTTTCATGGGCGAGGATTTCCTGGAGCAGTTGCGGTGAATGCGAGACTTTGTTGTGCTGCGCGTGTGCGTGGTCGTGCTGCATGCCGGGCATGTCCGGCATGTTCTGCTGCTGATTCTGGGCAGAGAGCAGGGATTCGCTGGTCCAGAAAGAGGCCGCAAGCAATATCAAGACACGAAGCCGGAAAAGCATGAAAGATCAATATAAATGACGAGGGGATCGCGGATGATCCAGGACATCGCACACTGATCGGAAAAATTTGGCGAACGATTGAAGCGTCGCGGCCCCGGCGGGAATACTCACCAATGAGAGGTCATGACCGAAGAGGTCCCAAAAGAGTGTGAAAATGTTTTTTGTTGTCGCTCCGCCTGCGGCTCCGCTCTCGCCTACGGCAGTGACGTGTTGGTGTGCTATTCCGCTTACCCCGCCCTTATCCCTCGGCGCACGTTGTGCGCTTCGGGAACGGACGGGGCTAACTCATGCCGCGCCTCCGGCGCTGGGCTCTGGCCGGGGATGGTGCTCCGTAGCTTCCGGTTGCATTTTCGAGAGAGACATGGAGAAGACCCAAAACCTTTGAAACACAGAGGAACAGAGGGAGCGGAGGGAAGAATCGCCGTGATCGCGCGT
>DATFDA010000013.1:0-4343 GCA_035252525.1 Candidatus Angelobacter sp.
CTTCTGCCACTGCTGTTCAGGAGATTTATCGCCCAGCCACTCATATGTCCCGCGATCCCACAAAGTGACCTTTCCTGCCCCGTAATTGCCAGCGGGAATGGTGCCTTCGAAGTTTCCGTAATCGAGAGGATGATCTTCCACGTGGACCGCAAGCCGTTTGATTGTGGGATCCAGTGTCGGGCCTTGCGGCAAGGCCCACGATTTGAGCACGCCGTCCATTTCCAACCTCAAGTCATAGTGGAGCCTGCGTGCGCTATGTCTTTGAATAAAAAAGTGGTTCTCTTTGTGCTCGGCGAGGGCCGGCTCAGGCTCAGGAGTCTTGCTGAAGACGCGTTTTCGCCGGTACTCTTCTAGTGACATGGGCTGTCAGTAAGATTGTAAATGCCCCTATAATTGTGCTAAACACGTAGACTCGCCCGGTTCTTTTGGAGAAATCAGATGGCCAGCACCGTATGGAAGGGGCACCTGACGTTCGGGTTGCTCTCTCTGCCTGTGAAATTGTACAGCGCCGCCCGCAGTGAGACGGTCAGTTTCAACCAGCTTCACAAAGCCGACAACTCACGCGTGAAGCAGACGCTCTATTGCCAGCTTGAGGACAAGCCTATCCAGCGCAGCGATATTGTAAAGGGCTACGAGTACGAAAAAGACAAGTACGTAGTCATCGACGATGAGGAAATCAAAAAGGTCGCGCCCAGGACGGCCAAGACCATGGAAGTGCTGGAATTCGTAAAGTCGTCAGAAGTCGATCCGATCTTCTTCGACGCGTCATACTATCTAGCTCCCGATGAGGCTGGCGAAAAGCCGTATTCCCTGCTGTTTGAGGCGCTGCGCCAGAGCGGCTGCGTGGGTGTGGCCAAGATCGCCATGCACAACCGCGAGCACATCGTGATTCTGCGACCGGGCGCCCGAGGGATCCTCCTGCACACAATGTATTTCGAAGACGAAATTCGCCAGGTGGAAGAATTTCGCACTGACACCAGCAAGGTTCAGGACAAAGAACTGGCCCTGGCTAAGATGCTGATTGAATCCCTGCTGGCGCCGTTCGAGCCCGGAAAATATAAAGACAACTATCGCGAAAACCTCATGGCCATGATCAAGGCCAAGGTTGAAGGTAAGGAGATTGTTGAGACCGCTGCTCCCGCGCACAAAGCGCCAGTGATCGACATTCTTGAGGCGCTCAAGATGAGTTTGGCCGAAGGCAGGAAACCGCCGCAATCCGTCCGTGAAGCATCCACTGGAGCTTCCGTTTCGGATGATACGGAATCGGCTAAGCCGAAGAAGAGCCGCAAGAGCTCAAGCGCGGATTAGCCCGTCAAAAGCTATTTCTTTTCCGGTTCCACGCTCACGGCCCGGTTGTTTTCGAACGTGACCTTTACCGGATTTCCATTGTTACTGTATTCCATGCTGCGATTGCCGTAGTCTCCGCTGCTCACGCTTCCCGCGGTTCCCAGCGCGAAACCGGCCTGTAGCTCATTCATACCCGGCTTGGCCTGATGCTCATCAATAGCGGCCCACACCTCTGCGGGCCAGTGCTTGTAGAGTTCATGCGGGTCAGCAAAAAAGAAAACATCATTAGCTGTAAAGTTATTGTCATCTCCGACGGAGGTTCCGATGGGCGCAGCGAAACTTCCCTTCTCCTCTGGCATATCGAAGACCGCAAGAAATTGTTTCTGCACCACCGCAACCTGCGCTTCCGATAAAGACCTGGGAGTTTTCTGCAGAATCACGTCTTTGATCTGCAGCTTCTCGAGAGGAGGCAGCAAGCCCGCCTGGTGTCCGAGTTCAGCCGTATGCGAACCGGCGCTGTAGCGGTAATAAGGAACGGCGTTTCCGGTGCGCACCCACACGGTCTTGCCGTCCATCTCCTTGTTGGCCGACTTGAGATCAAACGGGTAGACCTTGGGATAAGTGACATAGTCGTCAAGGTTGGTGGAGTATGTTTCAGCCTTTTTCTGCGGCAACGGCTGGCGGCGTTGGTAAAAAATATAAGCCGTGCGAGCAGCAATCAGCAAAATGGCGACGATCAGGATAATTTGCAGGCGCTTGCGGAAATCGGCTTCCATGTTGAAATAAATTTATCACGCAAGCAAGTTGCAGAAGGGTTCCAGCTCTCAACTTCCGCTCTTGCCCCAGAACCCCGTTAGGGTTCAGAGCTTAACCGGGTCGGCTGTGTGCCAAACCAAGAGTGATGGCTGCGATCAACAACTTCAGCGGACTAATGCCGCGCTTTGGTTTCTTTGAGAATTACAGCGAAGCTGCGGCTGCCGAAACTGAAGCCTTGCTGGATTCTCCCTGTGACTGCAACCTTGGTCCCATCCGTGGGTACGCCGAAGCTCTGGCTATAAACCCATATGCTTCCTGTACCGTCATTGATCTGGAAAATGCCATTGCCCAGGGCGCCGAAAGAGTTTGACGTATGGCCGGCAATCGTGACATCCCTGCCGGCATAGTGACCGGGATCTTTGTTGATATCGGCAATGCTGGTGCTATTGGGGCAGCCCACCAGGCCGAGCATAACGAGGAGAAGCAGTGAAAGCGGCAGTAGCTTGTTGAATTTCATCGGAAATGCGCCCTCTGCGCAGAACTTCGGACAAGCATAGCAGATGCGAAAACCTTACCACTGATGACACTGATCAACCCTGATTTTCAATGATGCGGGACTCGCTTTCCAGACACTATTACGATCGCTGACCATTGCGACATCCTCTCCTCGCTTTACTAAATTGCTGTAGCGTAGAATTGAGCGTTGGATGATCACGCCCGCAGCAACTCGGAAGCCGGGGCAATTCATCTGAAATGATTTTCTGAACGACCCTGCCCCGTTCCATCCTTTGTGACGTACCGGCGAGAGTATGCCGAAACCAAGTTGAGGAGCATCGCGCCATGGTTCGTAAGGACGTTCTTGAGAAGTTCCCAGAATTATTCGGTAACAAGACTGTCAACGGCCGCCAGCTCAATGTTGAACAGGCCATCACCACTCTGACACGCGAGCTGCGGCCTGACATCGCCGCGGCGCTGAGCGCAAGGCGGGAGTTGCTGGAATCGCCTGCTCCGGTGCGCGAAAAATACGGCTGGCCAAAGTGGGATCAGAAATTTCAGGACCCGGTCACCGGCGAGTCCTGGACCTGGCGCCAGATCGTGCAGGGGATGATCGACAATTTTCTCGGTACAGAGAGCAAATGGCGCTGGCGATTGAATGATGAGGCGCCGATCCCAAAGGACGCCCATCCTCTGGACAATCCCGGTCTGGAGTTGACAGGCCCATGGCAACCGCTGGATATGGCCTTCAATGCATTGAATAGTCCGGCGCCCATGAACATGCCTGATTTTGAGGATGCGGCACCGCCGCACTTCAAGCCTGATGGCACAGCCGCCAACGCGCCGATTGGAATCTTTGCGGCCATGCAAAATGCGAAGGAGATTTTTGAGGGGCGCTGGGCGGGCAAACCCTATGAAGTCGTGAAAAAAGGCGCGAAGCGCGAATACAGGATCAACCATGCGCCGGGAAAATGGCCGATTCGGTTTGGCCGGCCGCCGGGCATTCATATCACCTATGACCACGTTCTGGTAGACGATCAGCCCGCTCCCGGCCTCGTCGTCATCACCGTGCTTTGGGTCTTGAATAACTATGACGCTCTCAAGCGCGCCGGCACGGGAGTGTATTTTTATATCCCGAAGATTCAGACACCGGAAGAAGCCGCGATTCTGGAAAAGCTGCTCTCGCGCCTGGAAGGGATGATTGGCGTTCCTGCCGGCACTTTCAAGATCAAGGTGCTCTACGAAGAAGGCAATGCGGGCCGGACCCTTCCCGCGATTTCATGGGCGCTGAGAAGAAGGCTGCTGGGCACCAACGTGGGCCGCTGGGATTATCTGGGCAGCATCATCGAAATGTGGAAAGACGATCCCAAGGGAATTTATCCCGATCCACAGACGGTGGGCATGGCTGCGCCCAACATGATCGCCTATCAGCGCTTCAACGCGCTGATGATGGTGATGGCCGGAATGAAAGATGGCGAGCTGCGCAATGCTGCGCCGATTGGCGGCATGGCGGCAGTGATGATTTATCAGCAGGGCGATCCTTACGGCCGCTCTAGGTACAATCCCCTGGCCCTGCGAGCAATGGTGATTGATAAGCTGCGTGAACGCCTGCTGGGCCTGATTTTCGTTCCCGATGCCCCGCTGGCAGCCGGACAGCAACCCACGCTCGATGACATTCTTGCAAAACGTGTAAAGGGCCATCTCTACGATTCTTATCGCCAGAGCTGGGTGGCAAGTCCGGAGCCGGCCTACGTGGCCGCAGGCAATGTTCCCCTGCAGACACCGGCTGAGGGTTTGCAAAAAAT
>DATFDA010000014.1:0-8932 GCA_035252525.1 Candidatus Angelobacter sp.
GCGCGCTTGAGATCAAACCGGGAGATCCGGCCGCGCTGTCTCAGCTGGCTATCACTTACATGGCTATCGGTCGTCCCGGTGACGCTATCCCGCTTTTCCGGCAAAACCTCATGCAGGGCCCTGCGACCGCTGGTAAATACGCATCGTTTGCCCTTCTGCTGGAGGTCACGGGCAGTTTGGACGAAGCTGAGGAGATGGCCAGGAAGGCTGTGGCGCTCGATAATCGTTCCAAGCCTAGTCATCAACAGCTCGCTTCGGTTTTGGAGCGATTGCACAAAACCGAAGAGGCTGAGCGCGAACGTAAGCTGGCAGACCAACTTCCGGACTCGCCTTAGGGTAGCGCTCGCGTGGGTCCCGTGCGTCTTGATTGGCGTCGATTCTCTTTCTGCAGTCATCTTTTTCGTGATCGCTCCCCTTTTCCCTTTTCGCAGTAGTGTAGGCTCGCTGAGCCGCCGTCGGCATTAAACCGCTACATGGTGGCAGTGACTTGGAGTATCAGATGGAGGATCCGGGGAATCTCGCAGGAAAGCGGCGCAATTGGAGCGGCAGTGGGGGCCGGTTGGAATTGGAATCGGTGGCGCAGGCCAAGCTCTTGGAATCTTTAACTCGAATGTGTGTTCGAATGGATATCCGATTTGACCAGAACAGATCTGGGAAAGGGACAAACATGCCATTTTCATTCTCGCTTAGGTTCATGACCAGGATCCTTTGGGTTGGAGTCGTGGCACTTTTTGTCGTGTCGGAAATTGTTACGGTTCTTGCATTTCGGAAGATACCAAACGATCATCTCTTTCCCGGCCTAGGAACGAAATACGTAGCTCTCTTTACCGTGGCTCTTCCAATGGTCGCAGGGATGAATGGATAACACTCCGTGAGGCGCCGTTTATCATCCGCGGGTGAAGATGTGATTTCTGTGCTCTCGGCTCAGTTTCTGATGACGGTCGTCACTGCTTATGCGGCACTGCTTGTCTGCATTAGCCCGCTCACGCAGGCGCTGCGGGCACTCCGGATATGGTGAACTTACACGCGGCCAGTCAGGCCAACAACAACAGCCAGATTCACTAAGATGCGTCCTCCGCGTCTTTAGATGTTGCCAAGCATCCGCAGTCTTGTATGAGAGTCGACATGGGCTACCTCCAAGGCTACGCGTTCCAAAACTGCCAAGATTGCCAAATTTGCCAGGATTGGATTGCAAGAGTTTGTGATGATGAACGAATGTTTGCTTGATTTTGATAGTGGGACATGTACGCGTTAACAGCAGTGGGTCAGAAAAGACATGTACCGGCTGAGTGTACGGATTCGTAATGGATTCGCCGTCAAAAACCGGGTATTCTGGATGGATTGAGCCAGCATGGAATTGCGCTGGCGCGTTTCATTGCCCCTCGAAACTGCCTCCCAGGAGGCCCCAGAAACCGGGTTAGCTCTTTCACAACTGAATATTCGCATCGTCGGCTGCATGCTGGCATTTTCATTGCTTCGGGTGTCCAGAGGTCATGAGTGTTTGAAAATTTAGCAAGCACTCAGCAAACAGCACCCGGCAGTCAGCAGTTAGCACACAGATCACCCCCAGTCGATCAAATCGGGCCGGCTGGGGGCCCCGACTCAGCCCTGACCAGCCTGTTTACCAGGTAGTACAAATTTGGGATTCAGGGGGAGCCACACATCCGCAAAATCACGTGATTATCGCCGGGGATGATTCCGGGGTTGAATCATGTAAGTCCTTATTTTTCGGGGTTGGAGGGGGAGGGGTAGGCGTAGGTCTAAGGTTTACCAAAGCATAAAAATAGCTGCCGAAGCGCGTTGAGAGATCCCGAAAATCTTTCCTCTGCCATGCAGATTCAGGGAATTTCTGCCCAGGTTCTGTCCCCGAAATCCTCCGCGCTTCGCCCATGGCCGTCCATCCCGGTATTGCCCGCCAGACGCTTTTTGATTTTGTGCGGCTATCAACTATTCTTGATCGGCCACATTCTGGAACTTTTTATGCGCCTGACTCATCACCTTGGTCATACCGTCTACGATTTTCGTTACGGTGCGCGGACCCTGCGCAAACATCCGGGTTTTGCCGTCATCGTGGTACTTACGCTCGCCCTGGGGATCGGTATCAATACGGCAGTCTTCAGCCTGGTGCACGGCATACTTCTGGAGCCCTTGCCGTATGCGCATTCGGAAGAACTGGTGATGGTCGGCAAAGGCAGTCTCACCAAAGCCATTCTGGTTGGATTGCGGAACCGGCTCACCCAGACCGAAGTGGCCACGGCCTCAATCGCTAAAGCGTTCACTCTCACCGGCAACGGCCAGGCCGCCAGGCTTTCAGGAATCGAGGTTTCCTCCAACATGTTTTCCATGCTGCGGGTCGCCCCGGCGCTGGGACGCACGTTTGGCCAGGATAACGAAGGGCCCGGGCGGGACCATGTGGTGATGCTGAGCTATTCGCTGTGGCAGACGCGGTTTGGCGGCGATTCCAACGTTGTTGGCCGCACCATCGTACTGAATGACACGGGTTATCAGATCGCGGGGGTAATGCCGCAATCGTTTGCTTTTCCGAGTGCAAGAACGGAACTCTGGGTGCCGGCGGAGATCAATCTCTCCAATACCGCGAATATGTGGGAGTTTGGCTACGTCATTCTCGGCCGCCTGCGCCCCGGCGCTAATATGGGGACGGCACATGCTGAGTTTGATACTGTTTTTCCGCAAGTATGGAAGACCTGCCCTTTCCCGCTTTCGGAATGGTTTGTGAAGCAAACGGGATTTGAATCGCTGCGCGATTTCACCGTTTCCAACGCCCGTAACACACTTTTGATTCTGCTGGGCGCTGTAGCCATGATCCTTCTCATTGCCTGCGTCAACGTGGCCAGCCTTCTGCTTGCCCGCTCAACCAGCCGGGAAAAGGAAATTGCCCTCCGCGCCGCGCTCGGCGCCAGCCGAAGCCGGATTGTGGTTCAGTTGCTGACGGAAAGTGTGCTGCTGGGAGTTGTAGCTGGAATTGTTGGCTGTGCGCTGGCTTATTTTTCCCTGATGGCGTTGAAAGCGGTGCTGCCGCCCTACACCCCGCGCCTTGGCAACGCCACTATCGACGTCTATGTGCTGCTTTTTTCCGCCGCGCTCTCCATCGTTTCCAGCGTGATCTTTGGGTTGGCGCCTGCCCTGCAAACATCAAAGCCGGATATTGAGCAGACATTGCGGGCCAACGCACAGTCTGCGGGAGTAAGCCGCGGACGAAGGAAGCTCTCCGGGGCGCTGGTGATTGCCGAAATCGCCATGGCGGTAATTCTTTGCAGCGGGGCAGGACTGCTCATCAAAAATCTCCGGGGGCTCAGCCACACCCCCACTGGTTTCACTGAGGACCATCTTCTTTTTGCTGACGTGTCGCCCAGCCTTGAGTTCTGCAAGAAGCATGACGGATGCCTTGAGTTCTACCGCAGCCTGCAAGACCGAGTCGCGGCGCTGCCGGGAGTGAAGAGCGCGGCATACACTGAGGAAGTACCGATGGAATCGTTCCCTGGTGCTCCCATTGTTGTCCAAGACCGTCCGGAGATGAGTTCGGCCCCGCATGTCGCCTGGTATTTTCTGATCAGTCCTGGCTATTTCAAGACCATGGAAATTCCACTTCTGGCCGGCCGCGATTTCAACCTGTCTGACCGCCAGAATGGAGAAAAGGTAACGATCATCAGCCGGGACGCGGCGAAGACCCTTTGGCCGGGTGAAAACCCCATTGGCAAGCGCATACGCTTTGCTGATGTGCAGCCTGCGGAGTGGATGACTGTGGTTGGGTTGGTAAAAGATGTGCGTCACTACAAGATCATGCCGCCCAATACCCTGGGCTCCATTAAAGGGGACATCTATTTCCCCTTCACACAGCAGCCACCCTCTGCAATGGTGCTGGCTGTGCATGCCATCGGCGACATGGGCGATCTGAGGCGAGCATTGCCGGGTACAGTTGCCGGTATTGACAGCTCGGTGCCCATCAGCCATTTCCGCACGATGAACCAAATTGTCGCGAGGGAAGAATCTTCGCCGCGCTCCACCATGTGGCTGTTTTCCATCTTTGCCGGGCTGGCATTGTTTCTTGGGGTGATTGGGATCTACGGTGTGCTTTCGTGGTCGGTGGCGCAGCGCACGCGGGAGATTGGCATTCGCATGGCCATGGGATCCAGCAAGCAGCAAGTCCTCACCATGGTCCTGCGACAGGGAGGCCAGCTAATTCTCACGGGCGTTGCTCTGGGCGTTGCAGGAACGCTGGCTCTGGCGCGCGTGATTGGCAGCTTGTTACACGGCATAAGCGCGAAGGACCCAGTTACTTTAATTCTTGTGGGCGTGGTCGTCGCCGTCACAGCCATCGCCGCGACCTTCATTCCATCATTTCGAGCAACCAGGGTGAATCCAATCGTGTGTTTGAAGTATGAGTGAGCCAATCAGACTCCATCTGCATACTGCGCCGCAACAAATGAAGGGCTGGCGGAAATTTGATTTGGCAGGAAATCACTGCGGCTTCACAGGCGTGTCTCGCAACTCCTGGGCCGACACCTCAACCACCTTACCCTCGCGCCAAATAGAGATCGGCCGCCCATCTCGTATATGCGATTCGATGACCTTCTCAACAGCCGCTTTGAGGGCCATTTCAGCGCGTTCCCCAAGGGGCAATTCGAGAATATTCGGTGGCCGTTTAGTCGAGTCTGCCATATTGCGCAACCAAAGCTTTGTATTGCGTCTGGCTTCATTATATGGAGTCTACGGGGAATGAACGATTGCTGCCATCCTCCCCCCTGTCACAATCTTCACCCCCACTTCACAAAATCCATTTCTTCATCTCTAATTCGCGGCTAATTTTTCCTGATCTGCGTCGCCTCCGTCCATCTGCGTCCTGTTCCTTTGTCTCCACTGTGGTTACCCTTTATACTGGACGCATGTCGATCCTTAGCGATTTCGCCGGCATTGCCAAGGGAATGTCTGTCACTCTGCGGGAGATGTTTGCTCCCACCGTGGTTGAAAACTATCCTGACGGGCCGGGACCGATGAAAGGTGCGGTGTTCCAGGAGCGTTTCCGCGGCCTGCACGTGCTGCAGCGCGATGAGAACGGCCTGGAAAAGTGCGTTGCCTGTTTCCTGTGCGCCGCCGCCTGCCCTTCCAACTGCATTTACATTGAGGCCGCCGAGAACACTGAAGAAAACCGCATCAGCGGCGCCGAGCGTTACGCCAAGGTCTATAACATTGATTACAACCGCTGCATCTTTTGCGGCTACTGCGTTGAGGCCTGCCCCACGGACGCCATCACCCACGGGCACGGCTTTGAGCTGGCCACCTACAACGCCAGCAACCTGGTTTACCGCAAAGAGCAGCTTCTGGCGTCCTGGCCTCCAGTGCGCGCCAGCGAAGCGCCCGCCGTCAATCCGGCGTTGCCCGCCATGGAGCAGAAACACCCATAGGAATCGCCGTCATCGCGCGTGATCGCCGTCATCGCACGTGATCGGGATTGGCATTTTCAGAGCGTGAGATGATGACGGTGTTTCTTTCCATGTCCGCTCAAGAGAGCACAGCTACAGAAAACGTTTACCGTGAATGCAGGCATCGAAAGGCTCCCGGCATTGCAGCGCGAGTGCCGTTTGATATCGGCCATGACGGACGAATCTCCGCAAGGTCGGCAACTTCCCTGTTCTTTGCGTCCTTTGCGCCCGTTGCGGTAAATGCCTTTCGCTGTTCCGATCACGGCGAGTCCTAGGGCTTCTGCGTCGGCCTTATCACAATCTCGCTCGCAAACGACTGTGTTGCCTGGGTAACCAGCATCTCTACCACGTGAGCAATGTCATCCGGTTGCAGCATCCTGGCCGGGCTCTTGCCTTCATGAGGTGAAAGTTCAGTGTGAGTGGATCCGGGGCAGATTACTGAAACACGAACCTTCTGTGCGCGCAGCTCTTCCGCCACCGAATAAGAAAGTCCGTTCAGCCCCCACTTTGATGCGGCATAGGCAGCTCCGTTGGGCAGCGCGTTTTTTCCCGCAATGGATGAGATGTTAATAATGTCTCCTCCGCCGGCGCTGACCAGCAGAGGAACAAATGCCCTGATGGTATAAAACACGCCCCGAAGGTTGGTGTTCATCACCGCGTCCCACTTCTCCAGCGGCATCTGGTGCAGTGGGCCGCCAAAGCCGCCGATGCCGGCATTGTTTACCAGAATGTCCAGCTTTCCGTGGGCCTGCTGCACCTTCTCAGCCAGAGCGGAGACAGACTTCCATTCCGCAACGTCAGCGGCAATGGCTTCGGCGCGCCCTCCTGCCGAAGTAATCTGCGAGGCCGTCTGGTCAATATGAGATTGCGTCCTTCCGCAGACCACGGTGGAGGCTCCCAGCGCTGCCAGCCTCAAAGCAATGGCCGCGCCTATGCCCCGTCCGCCGCCCGTAACCAGCGCTACTTTTCCTGCAAGTTTCTGCTTATCCATGGGGGAAAAGCTCCTGCCTGTTTCTCTGCGCTCCGGTGTCTAATGATAGATGCTTTCGCGTTATTTGCGGCGCGACTGTCAGAAGTGGTAAGCGCCGCATCCCCGAGGAGCGGCTCTGGATAACGATTGAGAACGACTTTGCATCTTACGAGTAAACTTGCAATCGACGGCGCAACTTGCTTAATACAGGGGTGCGTCTTTTATAATCCGTTGCTCAGGTTTTTTGTCTAATCCAAGGGCACCGGTGGCGTCGGGGCCGGAAGGCTTCAGAGTGCATTCGGTCCCTTGCAATAATCTTGGCAGTGAAGGATTGAAGGAGCGATTCATGAAAAGAGTGCTTGTCACGTTTGTGCTTGCGCTAACCGCGGGCGCCATGACCTTTGCCCAGCAACCAACGGCGCCGGCTTCTCCGCAGGGTCAACCCCAGACAGCCCCGGCTTCTCCACAGGGTCAACCCCCGTCCCCCCAGCAGAACACGCCCACCAGCCAGAAGGTGATCAAAGATCCGGCCGAATATAACGCCTACATTACCGCTTTGAACACCACAGATCCGGCTGCCAAGGCCGCTGCCATGGAAGCTTTTGTCACGCAGTATCCCAACAGCATTGTCAAGGTGGACGCCCTGGAGCAGGCCATGGCTGCCTACCAGCAGGCGCAGAACCAGGCCAAAGTGGAAGAAACCGCCAAGCGCATTTTGCAGATCAATCCCAACAACGTTCGCGCTCTTGCCATTGTGACTTTCCTGGATCGCAGCAAGGCGAGCGCGGGGAATAATCCGCAGGCCCTGCAAACAACATGCAGCGAATCAGACGCGGGCATAAAGGCGCTCCCCACCTGGGAAAAGCCGGAAGGAACCACGGATGCCGACTTTGAAAAGCTAAAGACCCAGATGAGCACCATTTTTGAGGGCGCTGCCGGATTCTGCGCCCTTCAGGCCAAGAACTATCCTGTGGCGCAGGAACACTATGCCAAGTCGCTCCAGACCGATCCCAACAATTTTGGAGATACCTTCCAGCTTGCCGTTGCCGAGTTGGAATCGAATCCGCCGGTCATGAACGGATACTGGCACTGTGCCCGGGCCATCAATCTGGCCCAGTCACAGAACAATGCGGCGGGCGCGCAGAGCATCAACTCTTATTGCAAAGCCAAATACCACAACTATCACGGAAATGACCAGGGTTGGGACGAGTTCGCCAAACAGTATGGCGCCGCAACTGCTCCTCCAGCCAATATTGCTCAGTTGATCACGCCCAAGCCCACTGCCTGCGATCTCGCGGTCCAGGCTGTGCAGCAGAATGATATTACCCAGCTTTCTTTCTCTGACAAGGAATTCATTCTCGCCCAGAAAGGATGCTCGCCCGCCGGAACTGACGCCGCTGACAAAGTCTGGCAAAGCATTCAGGACCTGGAAAAGAACGGGCAGGCCAAATTGAAGATCCCGGTAAAAGTGATTGCCTCAACCGCAGACACCATTGATGCTGCTCTGAGTGAGGACAACCAGAACGCGAACAAGGCTGATCTTCACGTGATGATGGAAAAACCCATGACGAAACCGCCGGCGCCCGGCACCATGACAGACATCATTGGAGTCATCACTTCTTACACGCCGAATCCGTTCATGTTCACCATGGAGAAAGGCGAACTGCCTGCCCCGGCCAAAAAGGCCCCGGCCCATCACGCGCCAACCAAAAAGAAAAAGAGAGGCTGACTCTGAGTCGTGCTGGAATTTTGAGAAGCAGCTTCCTCCGGGGAAGCTGCTTTTTTATTCGCCCAGCATGAGCCGCTGGATGGAGTAAGCGCGCCCCGTATCCTCATCGCACTCGATTACCACGGCGCAGAACCTGGGATCGCCTTTGGCTGCTTCAAAGCGTCCTGGCAATCCCGTAAGAAAGCGTTGCAGGATTTGCTCTTTCTCCACGCCAATCACGCTGTCATAAGGCCCTGTCATCCCGACATCCGTCTGATACGCGGTTCCTTTTGGCAGCACGCGATTGTCGGCAGTAGGCACATGCGTATGCGTTCCCAGCACAGCAGTCACGCGTCCATCCAGATACCATCCCATGGCAATCTTCTCTGATGTGGCTTCAGCATGGAAGTCCACCAGCACAACCTTGGCGGTCAGGTTCTTGAGCAGTGCGTCCGCTTTGCGGAATGGATCGTCATTGTCCTGCATAAAGACGCGGCCCTGCAGGTTAATCACGGCAAACTTCTGCCCGCCGCTGGTTGTGCCCTCGTACCAGCCAATCCCCGGAACGCCTTCTGCGTAGTTCGCCGGCCGCAGCACTCTTCGTGGACGTCCGGTTGGATCGCCGTTCACCGAGTTGAAGTACTCTATGATCTCTCGCTTGTCCCAAACATGATTGCCGGTGGTCAGCACCTCGCATCCCAGGTCGAAGAGCTCATCGGCGATCGAAGGTGTAAGGCCAAACCCTCCCGCCGAATTCTCCGCATTGGCGATGACCAGATCGATCTTATGGCTTTCCACCACGTGCTGCAGGTG
>DATFDA010000015.1:0-7320 GCA_035252525.1 Candidatus Angelobacter sp.
CTATCAGTCCCCGTTCACAAGTGAAGAAGAGGCTGGTAAGGTGAGAGTGCGATCTTGACTCAACTGCCCATGCCCACCTATTGCGACGTTGCATTGCCGGTCCCTCTGGACATGGTTTTTACCTATCGGATCGGCGATCGCTTGCCGATTGCCGGCGGGCGGGTGCTGGTCTCTTTCCGCAATGAGCGGCTGCCGGGAGTTGTCACGGCACTGCATGATCGCGAGCCTTCCATGCAAGCCAAAACAGTGCTGCAGGTGCTTGATGCAGAGCCGGTGCTGGATGGCAAGTTAATGGAGCTGGCGCAGTGGATCAGCCAGTATTACCTTGCGCCGATTGGTGAAGTGATCCGCACCATGCTGCCACTGGGCGCGGAGATCAAGAAGGCAAAGATTTATCGCATTACTGAAGTTGGACACGAGGCGCTTCACGCCTCAGCTTCCATGGGCTCTTCGCGTCGTTCGAAGCAGGAGATTGACGCCCAGATGCGAGAGTATGAAGTGCTGGATTATCTTGCCATGTCCGATGATGTGCTTGAGTCTACGCTGCGGTCGGCGACGGGAGCTGACCGCAAACTGCTGGAGAATCTTGTGCGCAAGAAGTGGATTGCACGCGAAGATGCAACCGGAGTTCGCGACGCGCGCCGGACCGTGCAGATTGCCGTGCTGAAAGACGCTAGCGGCAAGCTGAATGATAACCAGCGCAGGATTATTGAGTCTCTGCAACAGAGTGGCGGCCGCGCAACGGTAGAGGGAATCAGAGAACTTCCCGTGCCTCGGACGACATTACAGACTTTGATTAAGCGCGGACTGATCGAATTGGTTGAAGAGCCGGCCGAGTTCAACGTAAGCAGCATGAAAAAGCGTGGGCCTTCACATCTCGATTTCATTTTCAACCCGGAGCAGAAGGCGGCGCTTCAATCCATTAAGAATGCAGTCAATGAAAAACAATTTTCGGTTTCGTTGCTGCACGGCGTCACGGGATCGGGAAAGACTGCGGTTTATCTTGCAGCCATGCAGGCGGTGCTTGAGTCGGGAAGATCCGCGTTGCTGATGGTGCCTGAAATCGGGCTTACGCCGGCGGCTGCGGCCAATCTGCACCAGGTATTTGGCGACGAAGTAGCCATTCTGCATTCCGCGCTGTCTGCTGATGAACGCGCGGAGCAGTGGCACCGGATAAGAAGAGGCGAGGCGAGAATTGTTGTGGGCACGCGCTCGGCGGTCTTTGCTCCGGTGAGAGATCTGGCGCTGATCGTGGTGGATGAGGAGCACGACCGTTCTTACAAGCAGGAAGAAACTCCGCGCTATCACGGGCGCGATGTGGCCGTGATGCGCGGGAAGCTGAGCAACGCTGCAGTGGTGCTTGCATCGGCCACTCCTTCTGTTGAGTCCTACCACAACGCCGAGACAAAGAAATATAAGCTGCTGGAACTGACGCAAAGGGTAGAGCGCAGGCCGCTGCCGGAAGTGGAAGTGGTGGACATGAAATTCGACTTCCAACAGAGCGGGGAAGACCGGCTTTTCTCGCGACAGTTGATTGAAGAAGTCACAGAGCGGCTGGCGCGAGGTGAGCAGGCCATGATCCTGCTGAACCGCCGCGGATATTCGTCGGTGGTGTTGTGCCGCTCCTGCGGTGAGACCCTGCAATGCAAGAATTGCACCATTGCATTGACGTTTCACAAAGCCGGCTACCGCATGGAATGCCACTATTGCGGATATCGCCAGGCCGTGCCCAAAGTCTGCCCGTCATGCGCCAGCGAGTACATTTTTTTTCTCGGCGCCGGTTCAGAGAAGGTGGAAGAGAGGCTGCATGCGGCGTTTCCGCAGGCGCGCATCGGAAGGCTGGATCGCGATACGGTGCGCACGCGTCATGATTTTGAACGCGTGCTCAACCAGTTCCATGCAGGCGAAATTAATCTCTTGGTCGGAACGCAAATGATTGCCAAGGGTCATGACGTTCACGGCGTCACCATGGTTGGCGTGGTTGGGGCTGACTATGCTCTGGGCTTTCCTGATTTCCGCGCGGCTGAACAAACATTTCAGTTGCTCACGCAGGTGGCAGGGCGTGCAGGGCGCGGCGAGTCGCCGGGAAAAGTGGTGCTGCAAACCTATCACCCTGACCACTATGCCGTGCTGTTCGCGCAACGCCACGATTATGCCGGATTCTATGAAAAGGAAGTGCGCTTTCGCCGCTGGATGCATTATCCGCCGTTCAGTGCGCTGGCGAATATCCTGGTGCGAAGTGACAAGCTGGAGCAGGCACTCACCTGGACCGGACAAATCGGGCGCTGGTTTGAATCCACCCGCAATGAAGGTGTGCGTGTGCTCGGGCCTTCGGTTGCGCCCATCATGCGCCTGAAACGCGACTACCGTTATCACTTCATTGTGAAAGCGGACAGCCGCCAGAAACTGAACCTGGCTTTACGCAAGATGCTTACGTTCGCAGATGAACACAAAGTCCCGCGGACCAATGTGATTGTGGATGTGGACGCTCTCTCGCTGCTCTAGCGGGTCTCAGGCGGACCGGAGTGCTGCTGGTTCTGCATGCGGTGCTTGCGTACGCTTTCCAGCACGTTCTTCAAGCTGCTTTTACGGAGTTGCTGTGTTTCGTCATCGCGCTCGCGAATGGCCGTGGGAGTGAGAGAAAGAATGAGCATGAGCAAAGCCATGACCGCCACCCATTTGCGTTTCCGGTTCATGGGCGGGGCGAGAGGAACATCAGGATGGCGTGCGCCTGTCATCCGCAATACAACCGCCCATAACAACCAGCCGGCCCAGAAATACCAACTTAACAGCAGCAATACAACAATCGCCAGCATGGATACAGGACGATGCCACTGTGGCCGCACCGCAAAGATGATGTGTCCGCCGTCAAGCTGGCCGCCGGGAAGCAGGTTCAGGGCGGTGGCAAAAAATCCGAACCAGGCCGCGATTGCCACCGGGTGCAAATAGATGTCATTCAAGGCAAAGTGCCCGGCCAGCAGATTCCCCGATGCAGCCAGCATGGAATGCGCCATGGTGAAAATGAGCGGGAGCCCGAACGCGATATCGCTTTGCGATGAATGCGCCGTCAATTGTCGTGAAAGCATTAACCCCAGAAACAATAATGGGATCGCCACAATGAAACCGGCAATGGGCCCGGCGACGCCGACGTCAAAGAGATCAGAACGGCTGCGGATGGGAGACCTGATACGGATGAACGCCCCCAGTGTTCCAATCAAAGTAGGCGCCGGGATGAAGAAGGGAAGCGTAGCAAAGATGCGGCGTCGAACCGCCGTTACGAAATGTCCCATCTCATGCGCGCCCAGGATGGCCAGCAACGTAAACGAAAATGGGATTCCCAGCGCCAGACGACGCATGTCTTCAAGCACCCAAACCCAGGGCCAGTAGTCAGTGTCGGTTGAGAACAGGGGCAGATTGTAATTGAAGTTGTACTGCATCCGCGCCCCGATGCAGAGCGTGGTGAAAATAGTGGCGAGAAAGAGCAGGGCATGCAGCCAGTAGCGCCGTTTAGGCGGCTGGATTACAACAACTCTGATTTCCTGGCGTTCAGGGTCGTAAATCTGGTATTCGAGCGAAGAAGAGGAATTGTCCGGCATGTAAAACTGATAAGCCCGCCTGACCTGCTTCAGTCGATGGACTGCAGCTCCTTCCCGGGTTTGAAGCGCACGGCCTTACCCGGAGGGATGTTCACTTCCGCGCCGGTGCGGGGGTTGCGTCCGATTCCAGTCTTGCGCGGACGCACATTAAAGACGCCGAAGCCACGGAGTTCAATTCGCTCACCCTGGGAAAGCGCCTTCTTCATGCTGTCAAAAACGGTTTCCACGGCCAGCTCAGCCTTGGTCTTGGTGATGCCTGTCTTAGTTACTACTTCGTTAATGATATCGAGCTTAATCACTTGTTCAGCTCTCCTCAAAGCTGTGCAAGGGGGCGTAAATTACAGATATTATGGGACTTCTGAGAGGTTGTCAATGTGCAAAGCGTCCCTGCGCTGCACTCGCGTAACTTTGCAGATTGGATTCCGCGCAGCCGGACTTGGACTGGCGACTGGTGGCGAGCGAACAGACCTTGTAAAACAGAAAAGCCGGCAGGAGCCGGTTTCTGAAACATCGAGTGCAGCGATGTAAAAAAGAACTTGAGCGCGGAAACTCTCTTCCGGAAAAGGCCTAACAACTATGTTTTGTTGTTGACCTCGCCTGCCTTGTAGATATAGCGGATGGAAGGCTTGTAGATCAGCAGGTTGCCACCGTTGGTGCGTACCACTTTGATGCAGTTCCTGTCATACCACTCGATCAAGCCCTGGACTTGTTCTCCGTCCTTGAGCACCACCACAACCGGGGTCTTGCCCTGGATCTGCTTCTGGTAATAGTAGTTTTCCGCGTGCGTCGTTTCGGACGCGCCGTTACGGCGGGGGCCGTTGGAATGTATGCGATCAGTGCGCTCCAAACGCTCGCGGCGCTCGGAAACCGGTTCCGTGCGGGGCGGCGGCGTGCTGAGCGACGGCCGGATGAGTTTACGGCTTACAAATTCCTCTTCGGTATGTTCTGGGGCCTGACGTGCTGCGGTAGCGTCCATAGAGTCTTTCATAACTGTTTTGCTCCCGTTTTCCCACAGCGCGGGAACCATGCCGGCTAAATTCGAACCAAATGGCGCCAGCGGGGACCGAGCTGATCCCATGAATGTTTCGGGAATCGCAGTGCGGGTCGTTGGCTGTTACAGTATCACGGCCCAAGCAAAGGTTTCAATGGACTGGAAGGTCATTGTCCGATGCAAGCATTTAATTTTATAAAGCGTCGACTTCGGCCATAGGCAATGCATGGAGCGCGCACTATCGCTCGAGTGAAAGCGCGAAAGCATCGAGTGAAAGCGCCCGCAGAACGTTCCTGCGCATTCCGCTCTGCACCTGCCCCAATTGCTGTGAAGCCGCAGCGATCCAGGGGAAATCAACGCCAGAGCTTAGTGATTTGAGCTCCGCGATTATGTCTGTATTGCGCACCAGATCAGGCGTGCCCGAGTTGAGGGCCATCAAGTCTTTAAGGAGACCGTAAATGGCAGACAGAAGCTGGTCAGTCTTCTCCTTGCCCTCGCCGCCACCCCGATAAGTCTCAGTGGTATGAAAAAGATCAGAATGCTCGCCCGCGCGAATGGCGGTTGTCAGCAGTGCAAGAGCGTCCTTGCGCGAAGCCATGTACTGCTCCAGGTTCAGTGACCGGGCCCGGCCTATCGCTCCGCCACTCAATCGTGCCGCAAGCTGGCGTTGCCGCGCGTTCCACTCCGGCCGATGCTTTGCAAGATACGATTCAATCTGGTCCAGTGGCAGAGCACTCAGCGTGAAGGTGATGCAGCGTGAGCGGATAGTAGCAAGCAGTTCGCCGGGATTGCGCGCCAGCAAAAAAATGGTAGCAAACTCAGGCGGTTCTTCCAGCACCTTCAACAATGCATTTGCAGCTTCTTTCATGAACGCCGCATCGCTGAAGATGAAGACTTTGCGTTTGGCTTCGGCAGGCTTGTAGCGAATATCCTGGTTCACATGGCGCACCTGGTCCACCTTGATCATCATCTGCGGCGGATCAGGCGGGATGATCAACACATCAGGATGTGGCTGGATCAGGATGCGAGTTTCGCGCTTGTCAGTTTCACGCAGGCCTTCGCGTGCTTCTACGGCTTCAGCACAGCGCGCCTCCAGATCAGAGGCTTCTCCGATCCTGCGGCAGTTTTCACAGACGCCGCAATAGTCGGGCAAGGCGCCGGTTTCAGTGGGATTCAGGCAATTCATGGCGCGCGCCAGCATCAGTGCCAGCGTGTATTTGCCCGCACCTTGCGGACCGGCCAGGATCACTGCATGGGGGAAGCGCTGGCGCGCGAGCATCTCGCGCAGGCGGTTTACCACTTCGGCATTGCCATGAAAGTCTGAGAAACCCATTGGCTTCGATTGTAAACAGCCACTCCTTTTCGCACCACCACGCCCGTCCGCAATAGCGGTAATGAATTAGATTTTTTAACTGCGTTCTAACGAAATGGCAAGGAACGGGGAAGATGATTCTTACAACACAGTTCCTCCCTCAGACCGAATATACGTAAGGAACTGGTGATCCCCAGGACTTGAACAAGAGGCGCCACCGTGGCAGATCTCGTGAAGTTACTTGTCTTCTCAGTGATTCGTTGCTGGCATTTCAACAAAGGTCCATTAATCACCTGCCGTCCGGGACAGCCACGCTCGGCAGTCGCCTCTATCACCGGAACATACTTTGTCTGTCTTAACTGCGGCAAAGAGTACGCCTATGACATGGAAACCGGCACGGTGATTGATCCTGAACCGGGAAGGTTGAAATTGATTGCGGCAAGACTTCTTGAGTTGTGCACCGGACGGCGCTCCGCCCAGCCCAGTCCGGGACGGGAGGTCTTGTGATGGCAACGCTGATCAAAAAGGTGCTCAGGTGCAGGCATGATTTTGATGTGCTGCCGGCCTCTTACAACGCCAATGAACGCCCGCCGGCTGCCTTCAGCGTGGCTGGCCGCATGATCTGCTTGGATTGCGGCAAAGAGCTGCCTCATGACTGGGACCAGGTGATGGTCCCCCAGCAGGCTCCTAGCCGGTTTGAAGCCCTGGCAGCGCTGGCCAGCGGCGTTGCGGAATCCTGAAACAGCAGGGGACAGGTAGTCCTCGAGAAGACCTCATTAGTCCGCGATTAAGCGTTTCCCCTGCTCGACAACACCGCCATTTTGCTTCCGATCATGCTGCGAATGCCTGATATAGGTTTGTCTCTGGAACAGGCACTCTTAATGTTGTGAGAAACAAGGCTTCAGCATTCCGCCCAGGCAAGTTCAACAAAAACCAGGGTTGGTTTTTGTATGCCAGTTCCGCAATCTTCTCTCTTGTGCTGCTTGCTATCAGTTTCACGGGTTGTGGCGGTTCAAGCCAGAACCAGCCTTTGAGCGGCGACGACTTCACCATCGTCGCGCTGCCGGATACGCAATACTACTCGCGGGATTTTCCGCAAATCTTCCAGGCGCAAACAAAGTGGATCGCTGACCACGTGCAGGACCAGAACATCAAGCTGGTGCTGGGACTGGGCGATATCGTGGACGATGGCGCCGATCCTGTGCAGTGGCAGAACGCCGATGCAGCAGTTCACCTGCTGGACGGGCAAGTACCGTATCTGATGGCCATTGGCAACCACGACTACGCCAACGCCAAGCCTGCTGCCCGAACCGCCGGAACAACCGGGTTCAACCAGTTCTTTGGTCCTTCGCGCTATGCAGGGGCGAGCTGGTACAAAGGAAACTATCAGGGAAGCAACGAGAATTTCTATGGCGTTGTGA
>DATFDA010000016.1:0-7284 GCA_035252525.1 Candidatus Angelobacter sp.
CGTCCACGCGGACGTGGGGATAGTTGCCGACTTTCAGGTGCAAGTCAGATGCTTTGCGCTCCATGGCAATGCGAAGCAGATCGTCAATATGCATAGTGCAGTCTTACCTCAAACCCGGGCTCGGGAAATGCCGCAAATTGGCAGGAAGGTATCACTCTGCGTCACGCCGTGCAATCAGGCTTCATGCTGAGCATGGGCTGCGCGCAAAAATAGAGAATCCTGAGTAAAACCTTTGCCATCAAGAGTGTAGGGCTACTTGGGGATGACTACAATGTTACCTATGACACAGAACGCCAATTGGCCTCGCGTGGTGGTGGTTGGCGGGGGCTTTGCCGGCCTGAACGCGGCCAAGGCCCTCAAGAAGGCTCCGGTCCGGGTCACAGTGCTGGACCGTAAGAACCACCATACCTTCCAGCCCCTGCTTTACCAGGTGGCGCTGGCAGTGCTTTCGCCGGCGGAAATTGCGTCGCCTATCCGCAACGTACTGCGCCGGGCACGGAATACAGAAGTTCTTCTGGGCGAAGTCACTGGTTTTGATCTGACCCGCCGTCTGGTTCGCACTGACGGGCTGGAACTGCCTTACGATTATCTCGTTGTTGCCGCAGGCGCCACCCACGCTTATTTCGCTCATCCGGAATGGGAGCAGTATGCGCCTGGCCTGAAGACCCTGGAAGATGCCACTAATATTCGCGGCCGCGTCCTGCTGGCCTTTGAGCGTGCTGAGCGGGAGGCATTCGCACATCGGGATACGCCTCCGCTGAACTTTGTAGTCATCGGCGCCGGACCCACCGGAGTGGAACTCGCCGGCGCTATCTCTGATATTTCCCGCCGTTATCTGGAACGCGACTTTCGCAGCATTGATCCGGCCAAGGCGCGCATCATCCTTTTGGAGGGTGGCCCGCGTGTGCTGCCCGCTTATCCACCTGACCTCTCCGCCAGTGCGGAAAAGCAGCTTCGTGAAATGGGCGTTGAGGTCCGTACCAACGCTCTGGTCACCAACGTTGAGCCGAACCAGGTCACCGTGGGCAGCGAAAAGATTCCTGCCTCAGTGATCCTGTGGGGAGCCGGCGTTTCTGCTTCGCCGCTGGGACGCATGCTGGGCGCAGCCACTGACAAAGCTGGACGTGTCCTAGTGGAGCCTGATCTCTCCGTCCCGAGTCATCCTGAGGTATTCGTCATCGGCGATCTGGCCGCCGTGCGCCAAACTGAAAAAGAAGCTGTCGTGATCAAAGCAGAGCCGGCGATCCGTGACAAAGACAAGAAAGCCTCCTTGGTTCCCGGAGTGGCTCCGGCCGCCATTCAGATGGGAAAGTTCGCCGGCCGGCAAATCAAGCGTACGCTCAAAGGTGAGCCGCGGGAGGTGTTCCGCTATCTCGATAAAGGCAGCCTGGCCACCATCGGTCGGTCACGAGCTGTTGCCGATTTCGGCAAGGTGCATATATCCGGATACTTCGCCTGGCTGTCCTGGCTGTTTATCCACTTGTTCTTCCTGATCGGCTTCCGCAACCGCATCATGGTAATGGCGGAATGGGCGTGGGCTTATGTGACGTACAACCACGGCGCCCGGCTGATTACCGAACCGAAAGAGATGGTTGCTGAGGAACATCCAAAAGCGAAAGCAGGGTAGGCGGCCGGCGTTATGCAGCCGGCCCTTGTGTTCCTATTTATCCCGATCAGAACGGGCATCGCGGTCTTTGCGGATTTTTTTCTTGGCCCGCTTCCGCGCCAGGGCCTGCTTCACGCGCAGTTTCTCCCCCGGCTTGAGGTAGAACGAGTGACGCTTTACTTCCTTAATGATGTCTTCCGCCTGCACTTTGCGCTTGAAGCGCCGCAGGGCATTCTCAATGGATTCGCCTTCTTGTAGTCGAACTTCTGCCAAAATGATCTCCTGGGCGGTCAAAACCGGCCACTCTTAAGCTTACCCTATATTTTTCTGTCTGTCTTTTCAAAGCACAGGAGTTTTGAGGCGAAGCTGCATCAGGCATCAGCTCCTCGTCTAATAGACATTACCTATGGTTTCAATAGAGCTAGCCAATGGAATGTCTCCAGACGGGAACCGACAGGGGTTGGCATTCGCTATGCTGCAGCTTCGCGGATGCTCTTTGCGCTCTTTTCCAGAAGTTCCCGCTCCTTCGATGACATCTCCGGCGTAAGCACCTTTTCAACGCCGTTCCGCCCCACCACGCTGGGCAACGACAACGTAGTCCCGAACTCCTGGTTGAACGAGCCAATCGGGATTACCGAACGTTCATCCCGCAGGACCATTTCAGCAATGCGGGCCGAGACAATCGAAATTCCGTAAACGCTGGCGCCCGTGCCTTCAATGATGGTGATGTTGGCGTAGCGGACCTCGCGCTCAACTTCCTGTTGCAGACGCTCCAGAGTCGCCCCGCTTTGGCCGAGCACCGTTGCCAGCGGCACGCCGGAGACCTTCACCGCGGACCACAGAAATACCTGTGAAGTTCCATGCTCTCCCAGCACCAGCGCGTCAACGCTCGCCGGGTTCACCTTGAGTTTCGCGGCCAGATGGAAACGGAAGCGCATGGAATCAAGGTAGGTTCCCGTGCTCAGCAGCCGTGCTTGCGGTGCGATTTTGTGGACCACGTCGGCCAGTGCGTCCGGCGGATCGGTCACCACCAGGATCACAGCTTCCGGTGCTGCTTTCACGATCCGCGGCACAAGCTCACGATAAATCTCAGCGTTGGTGGCGAGCAGCTTCAGCCGCCCTTTGGGATCATTGCGGTCGGTGGCGCCTCCGGTCTTTTCATTGACTCCGGCTGTAATCATCACCAGCGCGGCGCTGCGCAAATCCTCATAATCGCCCGCGCGAAGCTCCGCCGGGGGCACCAGCGCACTGCCGTAGCGTGCATCTGTAACCACGCCTTCTGCGCGTTTCCGGTTGCGGTTTACCAGAACAATTTCTCTCGCGCTGCCACGCGTGAACAGTGATAACAGGCAGGCTGATCCAACCGCGCCCGCGCCCACGATTCCAACTTTCATCTTTCACCCGCCTCAGTTGTGCGTTGCCGAACGTTGATTGGATTCAGCAGGCTGGCGAGGGGGTGCATCCGCCAGCCTCGCTGTTTGGCAGTCACTCGTATCGCAACGCCACTATGGGATCGACTCTGGCCGCGCGGAGTGCCGGGATATAGCAAGCCAGCAAGGCAACTCCCAGGAGCACGGCCGAGGTCAGCACAAAGCTCAGAAGGTCTGTGCTGCTGGTGGAATAAAGCATGCTGCGCAGGATTCGGGTCACGCCTAAAGCGCTGATGAGCCCAATGGCAATACCGGCAGTGGCGAGCCTGAGTCCGTGGCCGAGCACCATCTTTGAAACATCGCCGGCAGTTGCTCCCAAAGCGATACGCACGCCAATTTCGCGCGTCTGTTGCGCTACGCTGTATGAAATTACGGCATAAATACCGATTACTGCTAGCAGCAGAGCAAGCCCCGCAAACCCGCTTACCAGCCACGTGCGGAACCTTTCCTGGACCACAGAATCTTCAATGAGCTGGTCCATTGTTTGCACCTGGGAGAGGGGCAAGTCCTTGTTGATGCTCGCCAACTGAGTGCGCAGACCGGGCACGATGGATTTAGGCTCCAATGGCGTGCGCACTACGAGGTACATTTGCCAACTCCACGGTGTCCAACCGTTTTCGTTATACGGCACGTAGAGTGTTGGCTGGGGCGCCGCATTCAGACCCTGATATTTAACGTCTCCAACTACCCCGATGATGGTCTCCCACGGCGATTGTGGATTCGGATCGCCGGTCTGTATGCGCTTGCCGACAGGATCTTGCCCGTTGAAATATTGCTTCGCCATCGTTTCATTGATGACGACAATCATTGGATCTTTTTCCTCTTCCACTTTGTCCGACTCAGAGAACCACCGTCCTCGGACGAGCGGGATTCCCAGGGCCCGGAAGTAGTCGGGACTCACGGCCATTTCCTCCGCCAGTTGAAGCTTGCGATTGCGGTCATAGCCCTGGCCTTCCACCGTGAACGGGTTGGTGATGGCCAATTGGTTGGGAGGAACGCTCATGCTGATCCCAGCAGCACTTACTCCCGGCATGGACTCAACTTTGGCCAGGAATTCCTTCCAGAACGCGCGAATCTGTGGCTCAGTGGAATAGCTTCGCGGCAGGGAAATAACGGCCGTCATAAGATGGTCAGGTCGGAATCCCGGGTCCACATCACGGAGCCGGAGAAAACTGCGGATGAGCAGTCCTGAGCCAATCATGAGCAGCAATGCCAGCGCGACCTCGGATACGATCAGCGCATTGTGAGTGCGCCGTGCCCCGTAAGATGCCGAACTTCCCTTCGCGGCTCTTAACGGGTGATTGACTGAACCGCGCGACGCCTCCAATGCCGGCGCCAGGCCAAACACAATCCCGCTGCCCACGCACACCGCAAAGGTGAAGAGTAATACCGCACCGTTGATTCCTACATCTTCGAGGCGGGGCATGTTTCCGGGACCAAAAGCAAGAAATGCCTTCAGTGAACCGAAAGCGAGCAACAGTCCCACGATGCCGCCAATTGAGGACAGCAACACACTTTCTGTGAGTAACTGGCAGATAACACGCGCGCGCGAAGCCCCCAGTGCCAGACGCAGCGCAATTTCGCTCCGCCTCACGCTGGCCCGCGCGAGCAGCAGATTGGCCACGTTTACAACGGCGATCAGCAGAACCAGTGAAATTGCGCCAAGCAAAATCAGCAGGGCAGTGGATACTCTTCGCACCATCCATTGCTTCAGGGGCACAATTGTGCTTACCAGTTCAGGCGAAGTGGGGAACTGCTGCGTAACCCGCGCAGCAGAGGCGTCAAGTTCTGCCTGCGCCGTCTGCTGGGTGACGCCCGGTTTAAGCCTGCCGAAGGCGAGCAAGCCATAAGGCGGTCGCCCTTGAGGGGGAGGAAACCTGCGTATCGCCCAAACATCGAGTGGCTTTGAAGCCGGAAAACGAAACTGCGCCGGCATAACCCCCACGATCGTGTGTGGGCTGCCATCGAGCGTGATGCTGCGATTGAGCACATTGGGATCTGAGCCGAGATGATCCCGCCAGAACTGCTCGCTGATTACCGCCACCAGCGGGCTCTGAGGACGATCTTCACCGGGCAGGAAGCCTCGTCCAAGTACCGGCGACACGCCCAGGGTACTAAAAAAATCAGCGCTGACAGTTATGCCCGGAATTGTTTCCGGCGTGCCAAGTCCGCTCAGGGCAAAGCTGCCGGATCCCGCTGAAAAGACCGCAACGTGCTCAAAACTTCGCTGTTGATCACCCCAGGCGAGAAAGTCGGCTACGCCAAGGGTGTGGATGCCGGATTCACCGCGCTGGTGCAGGCCAACAGCCACCAGTCGCTTGGAGTCTGGATAAGGCAGCGGACTGAGTAGAACACCATAAACCAGACTAAAGATGGCGGTGTTGGCTCCGATGCCGACGGCAATGGCCAGGATTGAAAGGCTGGCGAAGGCGGGTGACCTGCGAATCATGCGCAAACCGTAATGCACATCACGCAGCAGCGTTTCTACAAAAAATTCCCAACCGGCGGAGCGTACCTCGTGCTTAACTGAATCCATGTTTCCCATTTCCAGCCTCACTTCGCGACGTGCCTGCTCGGGATTTGCGCCTGATCGAACCTTGGCAGCAACCGCTTCTTCGAAGTAATCAGTGAGTTCATCGTCCATTTCCTTTTCCGCGACTTCCGGCCGGAACAGGACTTTGAGTCCAGAGACAAGCTTGCGAAGAATTGCCATGGCGGCTCCTTTTAAGCTTCCAGAATGCGTGTGATCGCAGCAATCTGGGTCTGCCACTCGCGGGTCTCAGCTTTGAGCTTTTTCTTCCCAAGCTCGGTAAGCCGGTAGTATTTGGCATGGCGATTGTTTTCTGTCGGCCGCCACTCTGATGCGACCAGGCCATCCCGCTCAAGGCGGCGGAAAGCCGGAAACAGCGATCCGGCATTCACCTGGAAAACGCCTCTGCTGATTTGCTCGATTCGGAGTGCGATGCCATAGCCGTGCATGGGCTCGAGGGCCAGAGTCTTGAGGATCAGCATGTCGAGCGTGCCCTGTACCAGCCCGGCGGTTTTTTCCGGCATTGTAGTTCTCTCCTCTAGTTTGGCTAGATGATGAGAGTGCAGCTTCTTCATCTAGATTGTCAAGAGGAAAACTCCGGATTCCAGACCTGTACCCGTCCGGCTGTGACGTTGAACGTGAGTTGGCAGGCGGAGGACAATGGTAGGTCAGCCACAGAGGGAGGCTTGTATGATTCGCATATTCGTATGCGCTCTGTTGTTGCTGGCAACTCCGGCGATTTTGGCCCAGCAGCAACCACAAAATCCGCCACCGTACACCACACCGCCCACGTTTCCGGATAACCATCCCCAGAGCCAGCAACCCCCGGTGTTGCCGGAACAGCAGGGGCAAGGTGCTGCAACATCCAGCAGCGACATTCAGCAGCAGCTCCAGCAGAGCATCTCTGAAGATCCGACCCTGAGCGATGCCAAAGTTGAAACCAAAGTGGACGACCAGAGCATCATTTTGACGGGCATGGTGCAGGACGAAACGCAGCATCGCAAGGTGCTGGCGACAGTTGAACCGTATGCCGGAAAAAGGAAGATCGTGGATAAATTAGTGGTGAAGAAGACCGCCTGACAGCGACAGCAAGCAAAAATCGGACTTGAAAAAAAGGAGGTCAAATGAAAGTTCGAGACATCATGACGCCGGAGCCTGTTTGTTGCACGCCGGAGGACAACGCACAAAAAGTTGCCACCATGCTGCGCGACCAGGATATAGGCTCCATGCCGGTGGTGCTGGACCAGTCATCCCGCAAACTTGCAGGAGTCATCACAGATCGCGACCTTTGTTGCAATGTGGTCGCCCAGGCACTGGATCCGGCACAGACCAAGGTTGACCGCATATTTTCTCTGCATCCCGTGACCTGCCGTGACGGAGAGAATATTGCGGTTTGCGAGCAGTTGATGGAGGAACACCAGATCAGGCGCATTCCCGTAGTGGATGGGGAAGGCCGCTGTATCGGGATCGTCTCCCAGGCTGATCTCGCATTGCATGAGAAGCCGGAGCGGATCTCAAAATTGATGGCTCAGGTATCCAAACCTGCGCCGGAGGCGCCATCATCACTGGCAGCCTGAAAAACATTACTTGCAGCCTGAAAAAATTCGTACAACGTTATTTGGGAAACTGGCGGACCCAGAAGGTCCGCCAGTTTTTTAATTCTTCTCGTTGTTGTGACAGTTAGAAAAAGCGATTAACGAATCTGCAGATACTGCTCA
>DATFDA010000017.1:0-7297 GCA_035252525.1 Candidatus Angelobacter sp.
GTTCACACTGGCGTGCAGGTTTTTAATTTCCAGGAGACTCATTCTCTTATCCAACACTCCCCTCAAGACTGATGCCGAGCAACTTCTGTGCTTCTACGGCAAATTCCATGGGCAGTTCACGAAATACGGCTTTGCAGAAGCCGTTGATGATCATGCTCACCGCCTCTTCTTTGGAGATGCCGCGCTGCTGCAGGTAAAAAATCTGGTCTTCGCCGATCTTTGAAGTTGAAGCTTCATGCTCCATGCGCGCGCTGGCATTCCTTACCTCGATATATGGAAAGGTATGGGCGCCGCACTTATCGCCGATCAGCAGCGAGTCGCATTGCGTGTAGTTGCGCGCTCCTTTGGCGCCCTTCAGGATCTTCACGCCGCCGCGATATGTGTTCTGTCCGTGGCCCGCCGAGATGCCCTTGGATACGATGGTGCTGCGCGTGTTTTTGCCGATGTGGATCATCTTGGTCCCGGTATCGGCCTGCTGATAATTGTTGGTCAACGCCACGGAGTAAAATTCGCCCACAGAGTTGTCGCCCTGCAGAATGCAGCTCGGATACTTCCAGGTGATGGCCGAGCCGGTCTCAACCTGCGTCCATGAAATCTTGGAGTTCTTGCCCAGGCATTTGCCGCGCTTGGTGACAAAGTTGTAGATTCCACCCTTGCCTTCCTTGTCGCCGGGATACCAATTCTGAACGGTGGAATACTTGATGGTTGCATTGTCGTGCGCGATCAACTCAACCACTGCGGCGTGAAGCTGGTTTTCATCGCGAACCGGAGCCGTGCAGCCTTCGAGATAACTGACGTAAGCGCCTTCATCAGCGATGATCAGCGTCCGCTCAAACTGTCCCGTGTTCTGCGCGTTGATGCGGAAGTATGTGGAAAGCTCCATGGGGCAGCGCACGCCCTTGGGCACATAGCAGAACGAACCGTCGCTAAAGACGGCGGAGTTCAACGCGGCAAAAAAGTTGTCAGTGTACGGAACCACCGAGCCAAGGTATTTCTTCACCAGGTCAGGATGATTCTTCACCGCCTCAGAAAACGAGCAGAAAATCACGCCTGCTTCAGCCAGCTTCGCTTTAAACGTGGTCGCTACGGAGACGCTGTCGAACACAGCATCCACGGCCACGCCCGCCAGGAGCTTCTGCTCGTGCAGCGGGATGCCGAGCTTCGCGTAAGTATCGAGAATCTCCGGATCCACTTCCTCCAGGCTCTTCAGCTCTTTCTTCTGCTTGGGGGCGGAATAGTAAGAAAGGGCCTGATAATCAATCGGCGGATAATGCACGTTGGCCCATTTGGGTTCGGCCTGCCTGGCTTCTAGCTGGGCCCAGTGGCGATACGCCTTCAGCCGCCACTCCAGCATGAATTCTGGTTCGCCCTTCTTGATGGCAATGGCGCGAATGATATCTTCGTTCAAGCCGGGAGGCAGGCGGTCTTCTTCCACCGCCGTGATGAATCCCCACTTGTATTCCTGTTTTGTCAGATCCTGAATCTGGTCAACTGAACTCATCGCGCTCCTTATGCAATTCCTGCCGGTCCAATAGAAATAATTTTGTCTGTTCCCCGGCGCTCATGTTGCGGCATCTGATGATTCAAATCAGCCAGCATCACGTGCTCCAGCGCATCCCGCAATGCGTCCCCAATAATCTGCGAATTGATCTTGATGGAGCATGAGCGCTCCATCTCGCACAGGCCCGGCACCACACTGCATTCGGTGAAACCAATGGGGCCTTCAAGGGCGAGAATGATGTCCGCGACAGAGATCTTTTCCGCCGGACGCGCCAGGTTGTAGCCGCCCTTCACCCCGCGATGCGAACTGAGCAGCCCGGCATCCGAGAGCTGCCTCAACAGCTTGCCGACTGTAGGAAGCGGCAACCGCGTGGCTTTGGCCAGGCTGCGGGCAGTATGCGGCGTCTCTTCAGAACTCCGCGCCACATGCGCCATCAGCACAATGCCGTAATCCGTCAGTTTGTTGAGTCGGAACATACAACGCCCTCGCCTGACCAGCCGAAAACAATACTGTTCTGGTATTAATTTTACCGAATCCGTCAAAGGCATACAAGACCGGTTTGGTATGGTTTGCGAATTAAGTTTCTGACCGCACGGGCGAGTTGAACTGGGCAAAGTTAAAGGCCCGCCGCAGCAGGCCTTCGCAGACTGCTTGCCAAATTGTGAAATCAGGGCGTGGCAGATGCCGTTGCCGCAGGCTTCAGGTTGATCAAACCCGGTACATCGCCGCCATTCGGGTCCACCGCATGGGCCCAGATACGGTTGAAAACCTCTTTCAGCTCCGGATACTGAGTGACCAGTGCTGTGGCCAGGCTTCTGGCATCAGCTTGCGTGGCGTTGAAGTCAGCGGTGCTGGGCACAGAGTACTTCAAGGAGAGATCGAACGTGTTCTCCTGGTGCAGCACGCTCATTTCAGTAATGCTGTAAGTCTTGCCATTGGCAGTGTAGCTCACAGGTTTTCCACCTGTAGGTACATCCTTGGGCTGAATGGAGCCAGATTCCTGAAGGATCTTGCTAAGCAGCCGGCTTTCCATGAATGGCACTGGCGCCAGCAGATCCCACGAAGTGACATAGAAGAACCATGCGTTGTGGTTCTGCCCTTTGTTCTTGAACTGGCGGGCCTGCTCCAGATACCAGAGACCGTCATGGCCGACGGCGGCCTCCGGATGAACGTAAAATCCAGCGATTTTCCAACCGCCCGTATCCTGAAATATCGTGCTCAGGACATAAGGCCCTTTGGGTCCGGTAAAATCCTGAAATACCACGCCATATTTACCTACCGGGATATTGGGGACATCAAACTCAGCTCCGTTTGCGGCCATCCCATTGGCGCCAAAAACGCCACAATAAAAGCGCCCTTCAGCACTGGCCGTGGGACCCGTATCCAGCAGGAACGAGGTGCGTATCTGGGATGTTGCTCCCTGCATAGCCGCCTTATTTCCGTTCACCGGAGAGGCAACGTCAGTATCGAAGTTCAGTGTAGGAATGCTGTTGGTGCGCAGGGAGTTCAAGTCTCCGCGCGCGGCCTGGTCAAACGTCTGTTTGGCCGCGTTGTCCAGCGCCGTTCGTGCCTGTTCAGGCATCTCATCCCGCGTTTGGCAGGACTGCGCCCATGCCGGCAAGCCAGCCAGCAAGATCGCCAGAAATAAATTTTGAATTTTCAGTTTCATAGTGCTTCAGCAAACCAGGGAGAAATTTCGGAACTACTCTGGCCCTTGTTAAGATGCGCTGCCGTTCCGGGCAGGATGCACATCCGCAACCCTGATTGTCCAGCCTGTCAAGCCACCATCATACCCCCAGTCAACCAAGCAAACAGAATGCATTCCCCTACAGAAACGGTTCGCGCATGGTTATTACGAGGTTCCACTTAGATAGCGCGCGCAATTAGGGAAATTAATCAGCAAGGATGTTTTGCGCCGCCGTTCTGACCATATGGAGAGTAAAATCGAATAAGATTTCCAAATACTCAGAGCAGCAATGTTTCGACTTTCCCTGACAATCTGCAGCATCTGCGCCCTGTGCGGCCTCTCCGCCGCAGGAATGCAGAACCCGGCGCAAATTCGTACTGGAACCGGCGCTGGAGCGCAACAGCCAGGAACACCGGCGTATCGCACGCAGATTGTCCCTCGCTCACCCAGTTCGGCGGCAAGGACCTCACGGCCCTTCACCAGGCCGGTCACAAATCCGCAAAATACTGCGCCATCTGCAACCGCCAGACCGCAATCCGTAGCCTCCGTTCCCAGAAAAGATCCACCGGCAACCAACGCTCCAGCAACGTCAACTCTTCCGCCCATGGGGCCGCCGTATCCTGCGCCGGAAGTTCCCAAACCTGCGCGGCCGGCGGACATGCCTCCCTCGCCTCCGCAGGTTGCCTATCACAATGGAATGCTCACGGTGAACGCCGTAAATTCCACCATGAGCAGCGTGCTGAGCGCAATACGGGCCAAAACCGGCATTGAATTCGATGGCGGGCAGAACTCTTCAGAGCGTGTTGCGGTGAACCTTGGTCCCGCGGCCGAAGGCGAGGTGCTGGCCGGCATTTTCAGCGGATCCAGTTTTGATTACGTAGTTCTGGGACGCGCAGACAGCCCCGGAACCGTGCAGCGCGTAATCCTAACGCCGCGAGCGCGCGGAGGAGCGGGCGCCGTCGCGGGCCAGCCGCCACAGCCAACGCAAAATCCGCAGCAGGCGCAGGCACAACAGGAAGGCGACGAAGAAGTGCCTGAGGACGCTGCCGACCAGGAGCCTCAAGACGCTCCCGTGCAGCCGCCGCCCGTGCAAGAGCCGCCGACTGCGCAAAACCAGCAGCAGCAAAACAACCAGCCCAAGACTCCAGAGCAGTTGCTGGAAGAGCTGAAGCAGATGCAGCTTCAGCAACAACAGCAACAGGGGCAGCCGCCACCAGATACAAATTCAGTGCCTAGAAAAGTGCCGCCAAGATAGAGTGAAGCTTACCGCTGATAATGCTGATGGGAGTGATTCGTTTTCTTTTTGAGAGTAGCGGCCCTGATTTATAAGCTTGCTTTCGGGCATCGGCTTGGGTCAGATCCGGAAGGTCACTTCCCCGCCCCGGCGAGCAACTTCTTCGCCCTGTGTGGTAAGGGTGACCACTTCCGCGCTGGGTGGGCCACTGAGCGTGACGAAGCGCGATTCAGTGGAGCTCATCAGCTCTGTGACCGGCATGGCCTTGTTTTCCGCCCGGGCAAGCGCTCCCAGCAGAGACAGCGGAGTCGCGCTTGCGGGGGGCGCTGCGGAAGCCGACTTGCTACGCTTCATCGCTTCCAGATGTGGAAAACTCTGGGTGACCCAGTGGAAAACGTTGGGTGACGCAAGGGTCAATTTCCGGTAAGTGCCTGTGTTTGCAACAAAGATGACAAAAGGAGGGGGCGGGGCACAGTAATCGCCGTGATCGCCGGAATCGCAGCGTGATCGGAAAGCAAAACCTTACCGCTACTGAATCGCCGAGATCGCGCGTCATCGCCGACATCGCTCGATAACGGAAGAGCAAAACCTTACCGCTCATGACGCTGTTAGCAGTGATTCAGAAAATCGAGTGATCAGGACCGGGTGACCTGAAAAAGGCGCCGCTGTGCGGCCTTTGTGAGCTGGCCGCGGTTTCCTAGTGGGAACTGACACTTGTGGCGATAACAGCCGTTGCCGAAGCGACTTCCTGCTTCTCTGGCCTATGGCCCAGCGCGTGGAGGATTCCGCTTATCACGGCGTATCCGCAGGCAATACCAAAACTAAGGGACAGGAGGACGGTCAACAGGACGGTGGTGGAGGCCAATACAGTTCTCATCGGGTTCGGTACTCTACTAAGATGCCCAATTCCAGGCGCCGGGTTTGTCTCTCAATCGGCAAGGTGATTCTGTTCCAAGCGGCGCAAAATGTCTGCGTTACCAGTGACATTGCCCTGCTGAATCCCCATCATGCCCTTTGGTTACGCTGTCTGCAAGTGACTGATGTCATTAGGAAAACCCTTATATTGACTGACTAGATACCGGGTGGAGCGTTTGACGGTCAGCGCTTCACCCCAATAACATACGGAGTAGAGCTGCGCGTTGCCCTCTCCAGACCGTTCAGGAAGCCCCGGAATGGACCTCACAACAGCACAGCCGGTTCTTACCCAGGTATTCAAGTTTCAATGGCGATCAGCAAGATAACGGTGCGGGGCGCGCGCCAGCACAATCTCAAAAACATTTCCGTCGAGATTCCGCGCAACTCATTTACGGTGATTACCGGCCTGAGCGGCTCCGGCAAGTCTTCGCTGGCCTTTGACACGATTTACGCCGAGGGCCAGCGGCGTTATGTGGAAACGCTCTCCGCTTACGCGCGCCAGTTTCTGGATCAAATGGAGCGGCCCGATGTTGACTCCATTGACGGGCTGAGCCCCTCCATTTCCATTGAGCAAAAAACCACCTCGCGCAGCCCGCGTTCCACGGTGGGGACCATCACGGAAATCTACGACTACCTGCGCCTGCTGTACGCGTCCATTGGCGTTCCTCACTGCCCGCAATGCGGCAAGCCCATCAGCCGCCAGACGGCGGAACAGATTGTGCAGCGCGTAATGCAATTGAAGCCGGAAGACCGCGTGATGGTGATGGCTCCGCTGGTGCGCGGCCGCAAAGGCGAATTCAAACAAGAACTGGCCAAGCTGGCGCAGCACGGCTTTGTTCGCGCCCGCATTGATGGCGAACTTCGCCATCTGGACGAAGAGCTTGACAACATCCAGCTTGATAAACGCAAGAACCACACCATTGAAGTGGTGATCGACCGGCTGCTGGTGAAAGCCGGAATTGAAAAGCGGCTGGAGCAGTCCGTGGCCACAGCCATGAAGCTGGGCAATGGATTGGTGCAGGTTGCCGTGGTAGGCGGCGCGGAACAACTTTACTCTTCCCGCATGGCGTGTCCGGATTGCGGCATTGACATCCCGGCGCTGGAGCCGCGCTCATTTTCCTTCAACAGTATTTACGGCGCATGCCGCGAATGTAATGGTTTGGGCAGCAAATATGATTTTGATCCTGCCAAGGTGATCGTGGACTGGTCCAAGCCGCTGCTGGACGGCGCGCTGGGGCCGGGATCAGGATCAAGCTACCTGCAGCGCATGGTTGAGATTGTTGCCGCAAGTTACAAGATTGAACTTTCAACTCCGTTCGAAAAATTTCCGGCCAAAGTCCAGAACCTGCTGCTCTATGGTCCTGAGGAAAAAGAAGCGCCGAGGCTGGGCTTCCACGGCGTGCTTGGCTTTCTCAAGCAGAACATGGAAGAGGCAACATCAGAAGGATATCGCGACTGGCTGTTGGGCTATATGTCCGCGACAAGATGTCCCGCTTGCCATGGCCGCCGTTTACGTCCAGAGAGCCTGGGCGTAAAAGTAAACGGACTTTCGATTGGCGACTTTACTGCGCTGCCGGTTTCGCGCGCGGTGACAACAGCCGGCGAGATCACGCTCACTGATCGCGAAAAATTGATTGCCGGCCGCGTGCTGCATGAGATCAGAGAGCGTTTGCAATTTTTGAATGCAGTTGGTCTCGGCTATATCTCGCTGGACCGCTCAGCGGCAACGCTATCAGGCGGCGAGGGGCAGCGGATCCGCCTGGCAACGCAGATCGGCTCGCGCCTGCGCGGCGTGTTGTACGTCCTGGATGAACCTTCTATTGGCCTGCATCATCGGGACAACAACCGGCTGTTGCAGGCGCTTGAGTCTCTGCGCGATCTGGGCAACACCGTCCTGGTGGTGGAGCATGATGAGGAGACAATCCGGCGGGCGGATTACGTGATTGATCTTGGGCCGGGA
>DATFDA010000018.1:0-5735 GCA_035252525.1 Candidatus Angelobacter sp.
CTTCGCCTTCATCCCAGGTGATAAACACTGCCCCGCCGTTCTGGTAAGCCGCTGAATTCAGAATCGCAGGCAGATTTTGGGCCAGCCAGGTATCGCCTTGCAGTATGGGATTATTGGTTGGAGCGCAACTGTCGTGCATGTCATCGCACACGTTGGGCGTGATGAAGTTGAACCTGGCCACGTTGTTGTTGACCAGATCGGAAGCCAACTCGGTAAACGGCCGGACGTGATTGATGCAGCGCGGCGCAGCGGGGTTGAGGTTTTCCGTAACGTCATCAAAGTAGACAAAGGGATCATGGCGCACCGCGTATAACCCGCTGTCGGTCAGGGGACACTCCGTTCCGGAGATGTTCTCCTCATAGGCGCGCCACGAGATGCCGGCGTTCTCCAGCAGCGTGACCAGATGCTGGGTCGTACTCTGGTGGTTGGCGCTGGGCGGATTGTCATTGTGAATTCCAAAATTTGTGCCCGCCTCCAGCCAGAGATAGTTCGGCAGGCTGGGATGGTTGAGCAGCGGGTTGAAATATTGCTCGGCATGCGATGCCATGGGAAGAAGCGTGTTGTTGATATAGGGCGCGCTGCTGCTGCCGTGGATTTGGGACCAGTTGTGATTTTCCATCACGATAATCCATACCGTCTGAATGTGTCCGTTCTGTGCCGCCAGGGAGAGCGGCGCGCCGGCAAAGATTCCGCACAAAATCATTCTCAGGAGAACCGTTCCGAGCTTCATGAGTCGCCTTCGTTCCTTTCTGCTCAGGTTGTGAGCACCCTTGGAATTTCTGCATGCCTTACCCCTTGATGAGGGCTCCGCATAATGGGGTGTCTCAACCGTTTCTGAAATGGGTTTCCCAAAAACATTGAGCCTAGTGATGTTTGTCATTGCCCGAGAATGTTTTGGGTTCCGGCTCCACCCGAAACGGTAGCCTGAATTTGTGTACGATCTCTGGCCAGAACTCGCGCACCACGTCGAAGCCCGCATCCGACGCAATGTTCACCGCCACGCGTTGGCTCGCCGAGGCAACGCTGCGCTTATTGCCCGGATGATACGTGTTGCTTAAGGCCACGGCTGAAACTGTTCCCAGCCATTCGGAGTAGTTGAAGCCGGAGCCTCCAGAATCGGAGTGGGCCACAAAAACGTGCGTCAGCGCATGGCGCAGGCGGCCGTGAAAACTTCCGTAGCCCTGGCTGTAGTAGCGCGGGTCCTGCTGAAAAATCACCGGAAAAAGAAACGTGTGGAAGAAATCGCGCGAAACATGGTCTGCCATGGCAGCTCCATACCTTCTGCCGTATCCTTCCGCGCCTTGCCCGAACGTGGGATCGTTGTCCTCTGCCTGCGCCATCCCGGCGTCCCATCCGGCTGCAATGAACGTGACCGGGTGGAACGTGTTTCGCACAAAGAGATGAAATTTCTCGCCCGAAGTCAACGCGCAAACTCGCGCTCCCGGCTGGATTCTGTGCAGATGCACAGTCTTGATCTCCGGCTTGCGCACAAAGTATCCCACCAGGTGTTTAAAGGGTCCGGTGTATTCCTCTATCAGAAAGATCCTTGCCGGCTGGACGCAAGGGTTATTTGCGGGTCCACCCGGAGTTTGGGCCGTGGGCTGTTGCGCCGCGATTCGGCTGCTCAGGATAAAAACAACACTGATAAAGAAATAATGTGCAACAGGTCTGGTGAGCCCAGTGCTCAAGTCCAGTAACTCCGGTCGAGAGTTCTGTACTGTATGGCCTCGGCAATGTGCTTGCTTTCAATCTGGGCAGTGCCGTCCATGTCCGCCACGGTGCGGGCCACCTTCAGAATGCGGTCGTGGGCTCGTGCACTGAGTCCCTGCTGCTGCATGGCCCGTTCCAGCATGCGCTCGCTGTCCGTTCCGAGTTCGCAAAATGTACGTATCTGCCGCGTGCTCATCTGCGCATTAGAGTAGATGCGTTCCCCCGCGGCGGCGAAACGGTTCAACTGCACTTCGCGGGTACGCATAACCCTCTCCCGGATCTGTGCCGAGCTTTCGCTCCTGCTGTCTGACCCGCGCAGCTCTTTGTAGTTCACCGCCGGAACATCGATATGGATATCAATTCGGTCCATCAGCGGGCCGGATATCTTGGAGACGTAGCGCTGGATCATGGCCTCCGTGCAGCGGCACTCGCGGGTAGAACCGTGATATCCGCAGGGACACGGATTCATCGCCGCCGCCAGCATGAAGCGCGCTGGAAACGTGAGCGACATGGAAGCGCGGGCGATGCAGACATTTCCATCTTCCAGCGGCTGGCGCATCACTTCCAGCACGTTGCGCGGGAACTCCGGCAGCTCGTCGAGAAATAACACGCCATTATGCGAAAGAGAAACTTCTCCCGGACGTGGAATAATGCCACCGCCGATCAGTCCGGCGTCGGAGATCGTGTGATGCGGCGAGCGAAATGGCCGCGCGCTGACCAGGCCTGCCGTCGCATCCAGTACGCCCGCCACGCTGTGGATCTTGGTGGTTTCCAGGGCTTCTTCAAACGTCAGCGGCGGCAGGATGCCGGGAATGCGCTTGGCCAGCATGGTTTTGCCCGAGCCCGGAGGTCCAATCATCAGAATGTTGTGCCCGCCCGCGCAAGCAATCTCCAGCGCGCGCTTGGCCGTGAACTGGCCACGGACTTCCTTGAAATCCGGTCCGCCGCTGTGCTCCGCAACCAGGATCTGGCCCGCGTCCACTTTCAGAGGCGAAATCCCGTTTCCACTGTTCAGCAGGTTCACCACATCCACCAGCGATTTGACCGGATACACGTTCACTCCGCTCACCACCGCCGCTTCGCGGGCATTCACCTCAGGGACAATGAGGTTGGGAATTTTGTTGGTCCGGGCCGCAATGGCTATGGGCAGAGCGCCACGCACGCCGCGGATGCCCCCGTCCAGCGAGAGTTCGCCCACCATCACATATTCCGGCAACTCCTTCTTGAGCAGCCCGCCATAAGCGCCAACAATTCCCATGGCCATAGGCAGATCAAAGCCGGAACCTTCTTTCTTAATATCGGCAGGAGCCAGGTTGATGGTGATGGTGGTTGCAGGAACGTCATATCCGCAATTCCGCAATGCCGCGCGAATGCGCTGCCTGCTCTCCCGCACCGCTGCGTCAGGCAGGCCCACCGTCTGGAAATTATCTTCAGCCTGCTTGGTCGGGCTTACGTCAACTTCTACTTCAATAATGTTGGCATCAATTCCGTAAACAGCGGCACTCTGGGTCTTAAAGAGCATTCTTTGTCCTTGGATAGAAGCCGATTCTACAGGAGTCTTTGCCGTTACCGAAGTGCATGTTTTTCATAAAAGCGCAGGTTGTTGGAGGCAGATGCTCGCCACCCGCGATAGAATCCCTTCAGGTTCATTGCTGTAACCAAATGGCAGAGATACCCAGCAGGAGAAAACACACCCGCTATCACTGCACCGGCGGAGCTGAGCTTCGCCGCAGTGAAGGCATGCCCGCTGTCTTTGCCAGCCTGACGGACATCAGCCTGGAAGGATGTTATCTGGAAACCGTTTCCACGCTGCCTGTGAATAGCGAAGTGGTCTTTATGCTGCGCGTGAGCGATACGGTGATTCGCGGACGCGCGCGGGTGAAAGCTTCAAATCACGCGGTGGGGATGGGCCTTGAGTTCCTCCACCTTGCCACTGAGGACCAGCAGAAACTTGATTTTCTGGTCGGCACGCTCTCCGGCACTCAGGACCTGCGCCCTCCCGAAAAGCGCGCGATTGTCCCGGAAGAGCCAAGACGGATTCCGCCGCCTCTTACCACCACACGTCCGGTACCAACAGCATCTATGACCACTCCACCCCGTCCTCCATCTTCGCCGTCGCCGGGATCCAGCCCGGCGTCACAGAAAATCAGGCGCACTGTCACGGAGTTGAATGATCTGGAACAGACCCTGGTGAAGGAACAGGTTGATCCGCGGCTTATTGCCCAGTTCCATGATGCGGTGGAACACCTGCGCCAGACCGCATGGACGCTGCAGCAATTCCTGGATTTGAATGCAAGCGGCGGCGACCCATTTGACGTGATGCCTCAGCTTGAGGCTGAACGCATGCACATGCTGGGTAAGCTGGCCCACAACGTGAATGCTGACATTGACGCAACCAGCGTCAATGAGTTCACTATGGGAATTTCAGAGCTGTATGAAACCATTCAGGGGCTTTACCGGCGTCTCCACAGAATGTTGATGGGCGACGCCGGAGAGTGAATCCTTTATCTCGAGCGAAGCGAGAGATCCCTATTTTGCTTCAAGTTCTAAAGTATCGCCTGAGTGCCCTTGTCCTGCCGACTGCGGTTCAGCAGCAATGTTTGGCTAAGTGCGAATGGCTATCTTCTCTCCACCGCCATGGCCACGGAATTTCCACCGCCCAGGCAGAGGGCTGCGATTCCGCGTTTTCCGTTGCGTCGGATCAGCTCGTGAATCAGCGTGACCAGCACGCGAGTTCCGCTCGCGCCAATTGGATGGCCTAGCGCTACCGCTCCGCCATTCACGTTGACCTTCTCTGGATTCAATCCCAGTTCCTTGATCACCGCCACAGACTGCACTGAGAACGCCTCGTTGATTTCATAGAGATCAACATCGTCCGGCTTCCATCCCGTCTTGGCCCAGATTTTGCGGATGCCATCCACGGGCGCCATCATCACCCATTCCGGCGCGATGCCGCTGGTGGCCTGGGCCACAATGTGCACCATGGGTTCCATACCAAGCTGCTTCGCGCGTGCCGCAGAGGTCACCACGGTGGCAGCCGAACCATCATTCATGGTGGACGCATTGCCCGCAGTCACTGTGCCGTCCTTCTTGAATACGGGCTTCAAGTTGCGAAGAAGATCAGCGGAAGTGTCCGCTCGCGGTCCTTCATCTTTATCAAAGACCGTTGGCGCTTCACCTTTCTTCTTGGCCGGAATCTCTACCGGCACAATCTGCCCTTTGAAGCGGCATTCATTCCGGGCTTGTACCGCTTTGCGATGCGAGTTGACCGCATATTCATCCTGCTGCTCGCGCGTGACGCCATATTTTTGCGCCACGTTCTCGCCTGTCATGCCCATGTGATAGTTGTTGTAAACGTCCCAGAGTCCATCATTCACCACCGAATCGATAATCTGCGAGTTTCCCAGCCGGTAGCCTTTCCGTGCCTGGGGTAAGAGATACGGCGCGTTGGTCATGGACTCCATTCCCCCGGCGACCACAATTTCAGCATTGCCGGTCTGAATTGCCTGCGCTGCCAGCGCCACAGCTTTCAGTCCCGAGCCGCAGACTTTGTTGATAGTCATTGCTCCCACCGTCGGAGGAAGACCGCCGTTCAGTGCAGCTTGCCGTGCCGGATTCTGTCCCAGTCCGGCCGAGACCACCAGGCCCATAATGCACTCATCCACCTGCTCCGGTTTGACCTTGGCGCGAGCCACCGCTTCCTTCACGACCATCGAGCCTAACTGCGGCGCAGAAAAACCTTCCAGCGCTCCCTGGAATTTCGCAATCGGCGTGCGCACGGCGCTGATAATGACCACGTCTTCCATAACCTCTCCTTAGTGCGGTTCCAAACCTTTCATTATAAGATGAAGGACAGCGCAAAAGAGCGCCACAAATCCCTATGCAAAATGAATCACAGCCCGTTCCGGGCGCCGACCCGGTTGTTGCAGAACCTTTACCTCCTCAACCCTCCGAAGACGCGATTCCCTCGAAAAAACTGCTTGCGCCCGTGTGGCATACGGTACTCATCGTGCTCCTCGTTGTGG
>DATFDA010000019.1:0-3916 GCA_035252525.1 Candidatus Angelobacter sp.
CCAAAGCACAAATCTGTGCCGCTCAGGTCATTGTCAATCGTCTTGGGGACGGCGATTACCTTTATGCCGCGCTCGAATAGCTTAAGCGAGACTGACTGCGTATCATCGCCGCCAAGCGCAATCAGCACCTCAATGCCATGGTTTCTGAGCGTTTCCATGCAGCTCTCCAGCCCATTTTCCTTCTTGGCCGGATTGGTGCGCGAAGTCCGCAGAATGGTGCCACCTTGCGGCAAGATCCCTTTCACCGCTTCGAGGTCAAGCGGACGTGTTATGTTTTCCAGCACGCCGCGCCATCCTTCCAGAAATCCAACGAACTGGTCGTTGTAGTGAAAGATGCCTTTGCGCACGATCGCCCGGATCACGGCATTCAATCCCGGACAATCACCCCCGCCCGTCAAGATTCCAATCTTCATTTTCTTGCCCTTTCTACTCCTGTGCCGGTCCGGTACAGCCGGTAACCGCCCGCTTCGGCAACCTTATTCTGCTGCGCCCAGAATTGCTCGTTTACCGGAAGTGAAGCCAGCTCCGGCGGGCCAATCAATACATAGTCAACATGATATTGCTTCAGCAGTGCCGGTGTGCCGGGCGCGCCGGCATAAATCTGTTGGATGTCAGCCTGGCGCTGCGTGTAATCCAGCCCTCGTGAAGCGATCCATCCTGTATAGCCGAGTAGTGAAAGCCTTCCGGTCAGGTAGACCGCAGATTGCCATGTAGGCGCGTTCAGTACCACAGCGCGCGGGCCGGTGTGGGCGAGAACAGCTTCAGCGGCTACCATATCGGCATTCGTGAATTCGCGGTTTGGTGAAGCATCGGTCACCACGCGCAGAACGTCCAGCCCGCCGGCCAGCAGCATTCCCGCCAGAGCTCCGGCGGTAATCCAGCGCCAGCCCGATTTCTGTCGCAGACCTTTAGCCAGCAGCAAGGCGACCAGCGGCGCTGAGGCTAGATACCAATAGAAAAGAACCTTGATGTTGTCCCAAATCCAGGGCGCCAGAGAGATCAGGTTCGGGACAATAAAGCAGAGAAGAAAAGGAAGGTAATACTTGAGCAGCGGCCTGGGCGTAGAAAACTCAGAGCTGCGCCACACCAGGGCCATCACCAAAGCAAAGAGAAAAAAGCCCAGGTTCAAGATCCAGAATTGAACGACGTTGAGGTTTCCGTGGTCCCATCCAAAGTGCCAGGAGATGTAGTCGCGCGCATGCAGGGTGCCGCTGCCGGCAAGCCACAGCGCCTGCGGAAGCGCTACGGCAATGGCCGGAACAACGAACCACACCCAGGCTCGCCATGTCCGTCGAAAGATGAGCGCCATGCATCCGCCCATCACCATCACGACCAGATAGGAATGAGCATGGATCAGCGGCAGCAATCCGGCCAGCACGCCTGCCGCAAGCATTCGGTCGCGGGAGTTCTTAGGTTCAACTTGATCGGCCTGAGCGGTGACTACGATCCACCACTGGCAGAAGACGACGATCACGACGGGCACTCCAAGCAGGATGCTGCGCTGCGGAATGAAGAGCGTTGTTAGTGAATTGCCCCAGCGAAACAGGCCATCGAGGTTGATGGTGTAGTCGTGCGTGAGGTGTCCCAGAAGGGGAATCAGTCCATTCTCGCTGTTGTGCAGATCCAGAAACAGCCACGACCAGCCAAGGCCGCCGCTGAAAAGAACCAGCGCTACCGCGATCACACCGGCAAGATGGCTGCGCGTGAGCAGCCGTGTCCAGTAATGCATCAGCCCGGCAAGAGCGAGTGCCAGCACCCATCCCTGGAGCCACATGGCAGAAGTCATTGACGCTCCCGCGCGCACCAGCATGGCCGTCAGCACGTCGCACAAAAAAGGATAAGCAAAGCGTACCCCCGCGAACGTGGGGTCCTGCGGCGGAAAATTCTGGCTATGCACAAAGCTGTTGATGACCTGAAGGTGCAACGTGAGGTCGCCGAGGTTGTTGGTAACTCCGGTGTAGAGGCCGTCATTACCTTGGTAGAACGCAAAAGAAAACAGAGCGGAAAGCAGGATGGCAAGAGCCGCATAGAAGCCGATGACCGCAAGCTGCTTGCGCGTCGGATGTTTGAAGACAGCCGCAGCGGCGAGCGCCGCCCGGCTGCACTCGCTCCGAATCTGACTACGGAAATTATGATTGAGAAGCGTTAGCAAAGGCAGCAAGAGGACTGCGGCGGTAACCCACATGCACGCGGCGCCGAGTCCGAGTGCGCAGGCGAGCAGATAGCCCGTCATGGACGCAATCGCCGTCCCGATCGCAGTGCCCATGCACACGCGGGCGGGGAACGGAATCGTTTTGTCGAAGAGAAACGTCAGCAGCGTTCCGCAGCCGATGGCGAGAGCAAGAAAAAAAAGTGCAACCAACATTTTTGAAAAGTGTTGCGCTGAAAGGCAATTCTAAACGATGTATATTGGCAGCATGTCTCGCGCCGTTTTAAAGATATTTATATTCTCGATTTGTTTCGCAGCCATCCAGGCCGGGGCGCAAACGCCTGCTTCCATCGATCTCCAGGACATCAACGGGGGCCACCACAAGCTGGAAGACTACAAGGGCAAGGTCGTCCTGCTTAACTTCTGGGCGACATATTGCGTCCCCTGCGCCGCTGAAATGCCGCTGCTGGGGCAAATGCAGAAACGGTATAAAGACAAGCTGGTTGTGCTCGCCGCGTCCATTGACGAGCCGGTGGACCGGCCCAAACTCAAACCGTTTCTGGTAAAGCACAAGGCGGGTAATCTGACGCTGATGGTAGGCCCCACCCTGGATACGCTCACCGATTTACATTTGAGCTCTCTGCCGGACACGATGTTCTTCGATGCCAATGGCATGCTTGTGGCGAAAAGCGTGGGTGCGCTCAAGCGTCCTGAACTTGAGCGCCGACTGGCGGAGATGATGGGAACGCCGCCCACAAAAGCATCACATTCCAGGCCAAAAAAGATGTCGAAGACGGCGGTTGCTCACTAAGGCCTTGTTGCGGCCTTTGCGCAGGAAATAAGATGGCAGCCGTTCTTAAGTCGCCATCTCGCATGAACAAGACATCCACGTTCGCGGCTACAGGTGTTCTGCTGGTTCTGGCTGCCATTGTAGTCATCCGGTACGAGATCAACGCGCCAGCGAGAACAGCCGTTGCGAACCTGACGGCAATCAACAACATCACGGTCGGCCGGACAACAGAGGCAGACCTGCTGCGTCGCCCGGAATTTCAAAAGCTGGAAAGGACCTGCTTCGGGGCTGACTGTCTTTACCAGATGGCGGCTGAAAATTCCTTCCTGGCGAGATTGCATCTTGCCCCGCGCACCAGCCTCTGGACAGTGGTCAATGTACGCGATGGAATTGTGACCGGAGTATCGGTAATCGCCTGGCGGGCCGGCACTCCGGGACTCGTGTTGAACCAGGTAGAGCGGGTGACAGATTGCGATTACAGCCCTTGCATTAAAGACCTGATTACCCCGAACCACGCAAAGCACGGCACACGGATCAGCTTTAACAACCTCTCTAATATTCGCAATCACATGCCGGAGGCGGTGAATGGCGAGTGCTTGTCGCGGCTGCATGGATGCCAATCCAACACTGAGCTAATGCCGGTGTTCACGGAAATTCCTCAGATCCAACGCAACTGAGCGATCCAGGAGCATGGATGGCAAGAATGAAGTTGAGCGCTGCAGGAACCTGCCTAGATTTCAGGCCTGCGTTTGTGCCACTCCGTCTGCGATTCAAAAACGTGGGCCAGGGATAGCACCATACCTTCCGATCCAGGTGCGCCGACAATCTGTAGTCCGATTGGCAATCCAGACGTAGAAAATCCGCAAGGCACGGAGATAGCCGGCAGCCCGTAGGCGTTCCAAGGACGTGTGTTGCGCAGCATGAGCAGTTCGCGGTTGCGCAGTTCAGCCGGCTGCTGCTTTAGTTCCGCAAAGCTG
>DATFDA010000020.1:0-3373 GCA_035252525.1 Candidatus Angelobacter sp.
GTCCCGAATCGCGGGAACAAGCTGTTTGGGATCCATGGACGAGCGGACGGAAAATGATCCATTTCCGACCCATGGAATGTACATGGTTGGCCCAATGTCTCGCCTCAGGCTGTCGTATTTGGCATCACCTGCTACCCCAATCACCACCCAGCCCGGTCCCCTGGGTTTGCTGGCATCTTCCGGCAAAGATTCCTCCACGTGCTGCCCAATGGGATTGCGTCCGGACAAGAAGCGCTTGGCAAATGTCTCGTTCACAATCACCGGCAACGGTGGCGATTTAGGGTCCACGTCCTTGCCCGGCGGCAATGCGTCGCGGGCCGTCTGGATGGCGAAATCTGCAGCGTTAAAGTCCCTGCCCGTTTTTAAAGGCAGACGCATGGCTTCGAAGAAGCCTGGACCGACAGGAAAAATGTCAGAGTCCGCCTTGGTGTTGTCTGGGGTCCCAGGGGGATGAAAGTCTGTGTCCCACTCGGAACGGCCCAGCAAGCTTGTCCAGGAGTAAGTAACCGAATTTACACCCGGCAGAGCCGCAAACCGCTCCTGAAAGTCGCGGTAGAGATTTTCAATCTGTGCCGGCTTGTAACCTGCAAGAGAAGGATTCAGCGAAAATACAAGGACGTTACTCGGATCGAAACCCAGCTCTACGCCTTTCAGGTTGCGCAATGTCCGCACCAGCAACCCGGCGCTTACCAGCGCCACAATCGCCAGAGTTACCTGCGCCACTACCAGAGCATTCCCGGCGCTGTACCAGTGCCGCCGTCCACTATGCAATTCCGGCGTGCCGCTGGCCGACTTAAGTGACGGAGTCAAGTCCACCCGCAAGCTGCGCAGAATAGGGGCAAGGCCAAACAGAACTGCAGTGAGCACCGAAACCACAAACGTGAACGCCAGGACCCGGCCGTCCAGTTGAGGAGTGAAATGTAATCCTTCGTCACCGTTTTGGCTCATGGCCAGCAGAAGCCGAGAACTCCAGCGCCCTACAAGCAGTCCTAAAGCGCCTCCCGCCAGTGCAAGAATCAGGCTTTCCATCAGTAGTTGTGATACCAGTCGGCTGCGACGGGCTCCGAGCGTAAGGCGTACCGCAATCTCGCGAGTCCGCGCTGTCGCTCGTGATAGAAGTAGTCCGCCGATGTTGGCGCAGGCAATCAGCAGCACCAGGCAGACGGCCATCATCAGCACCCAGAGTGGCTGCAATGTGCGTTTGCGTCCGCCGTCCAGGCCTTCCTGCGCAGGAAGAAGATTAATCTGGGGATCATCCGGCGGCTGAAATATGGGTTTGCTGCCGGTTTCGGTCTCATTGCGGAAGAGCAAAGTCAAAGCAGCCTCTGCCTTTTTGGCGGGGATTTCCGGCTTCAGCCGTCCCACAATCGCCATCCACCACGCACCAGCGTCTTCCTGCTCGGGTGTCCAGTTCGTCGTGAGGCGGGAACGTGCGGACAGCGGCACATAAAGGTCAACCTTGCTGCCGGGAATCAGGCTGTCAAATTTTTTATCTGCCACGCCCACAATCGTGAAGGGCAGCCCGTTCAGCCGTATGGTTCTGCCCACGGCCTCGCGCGTCCCGCCGAACGCTGATTTCCAGTAGCCATAGCCCAACATCACTGCCGGCAAAGCGTTGGCTGAGTCGTCCTCGGGCAAGAGAGTTCGGCCAATTAAGGACTCGATGCCAAGTGTTTGAAAGAAGTCTCCCGAAACATATTGAGCGTCGTTGATAATGGTGGCGGGGCCATTGCCGCTCAGGCTGAGCCTGTCAGTTCCCGCTAGTGCGGCCACACCCGCAAACACATTGGACTGCCGCACAGCATTGAACCACGGCAGGGAAAGTGAACAGCCGTCCGCATGGTCTTCACTGCGATCCTGCGCGCAATACCCATACGACCAATGCATGTGTAACTTCGGGCGATGTTTCGCATGGTAACGGACCAGCACCAGTTGCTCCGGATTCTTCACCGGCAGTGCGCGGAACATTACGGCATCAATCATGCTGAAGATGGCCGTGTTCAACCCGATCCCAATCGCCAGCGTAATGACCACAATCGTTGTGAACAGCGGGCTCTTGCGCAACAGCCTTACTGCATAGCGCGCGTCCTGCAGGAGAATTTCCGGAAAATGCATCCAGCGCGCTTCACTTACCTTTTCTCTGGTCTGCTGGACTCCGCCGAAGGCAATCAACGCCTGCCGCCGGGCTTCTTCGGCGGTCATGCCGCTGGCGCGATTGGCTTCAATCTGCTTCTCCAGATGAAATTGCATTTCTTCGTCCAGCGCTCGACTGCCTCTCCGGAACAACGCAAAAGGGTTCCTCATGGCTTCTCCTTTGTCTATCCTTGCTGCAAAACCAGCGCTATCGCGGCGGATAGTCGTTCCCAGTCTCCCAGCTCCCTTTCAAGCTGCTTTGTTCCTGCCTTGCTCAGCGAGTAGTAACGGGCGCGACGATTGTTTTCTGAGGTGCTCCATTCAGCGGAAATCCATCCCCTCTGCTCCAGGCGCGCCAGCGCCGGGTACAGTGACCCCTGGCCTACCTGCAGGACCTCCTGTGAAACCTGCTGTATCCGCTGGGCAATGCCCCACCCATGCATAGGCCCCAATGCCAGCGTTTTCAGTATCAGCAGGTCCAGCGTTCCCTGCAGCAGATCAATTTGGCTTCCCATGCACCCTCCTGTCGAATTCCGACAAGATTAGACTCCTCGTTTTGTCGAATGTCAACAGAAGTGCCGGAGTAAGCCGCATACCCGTGCCATTTTGGAACTCTTCGGACAAAAACTTTCTAAGATTTGAGAATCGCTCATTTTCACATCCAGCTCTCGATGTATATTCCTGTTAACCCCCAAGAAAAAATTTCGTTAAGGATCCCTAATCCGGCCTGAAACGAAATTGCGAGTACTCCCACTTACATAGCAGCCCAAAACCAAAGTTACCCAAGGGTTGTTCGCGGAGCCGTGTACTTGGCTCCAAGGCTGCTAACAGCCAGAAAGAAGAGACAGAGAGATGAAAATGAGCAAGATGAATGTGTTGAAAGTATTGGCCGTGGTTCTGTTGGGAACCGCGTTCATGAGCGCCCAGGCCAGCAGGACCTGGGTTTCCGGGGTTGGTGATGACGCTAATCCCTGCAGCCGCACCGCCCCATGCAAGACCTTCGCCGGAGCCATCTCCAAAACCGCTGCGGGCGGCGAAATTGACGCCCTCGATCCGGCAGGCTACGGCGCCGTGACCATCACCAAAGCCATAACCATTGACGGCGGCGGCGGCCAGGTTGCATCCGTCCTGGTCAGCGGGACCAACGGAATCGTCGTGCAGGCCGGCCCCAGTGATACGGTCATTCTGCGCAATCTCCGCATCAACGGCATCGGAACCGGCATCAACGGAATCCGCTTTC
>DATFDA010000021.1:0-6033 GCA_035252525.1 Candidatus Angelobacter sp.
CGATCACCAGAACAAAATTCTTTGCATGCTGAACAGCCAAACTATCCTTCTGCTGCGGCTGTGTGTATCCGGCAAGAATGAGCGGAGAATGCTCCACATGCTTGGCTTTCACCTGCCTGGCTTGTGGAGAGGTTATTGCACGCCTTGTCTGCACCTGCCGCGCCGGAGCAAAAAGTGACTTCGGCCTTGGTTCCTCAGCGGCCTTCGATCTCATCGCTGCCGGCCAGGCGCGAACTTCCGGAGCACGAGTTGCAGGCTCTGCTGTGGATTCCGCAAGCTGTGCTGTGCTCCCGGCTGCGCTCTGCGAAGTAGCCGCTGCGGTTCTTGTCTCACTGCTGACTCGCACCAGGTCAGGTGCGCAGGAAACTGATATTCCGGTAATCATCGCCAGTACCATCACGCCTGGAACCGCAGGCTTCCAATTTTGGGTGCTTCCGCTTCGCTTTGGGTCAAGAATTCGTCCCACTCGCACGGACAATTGCCGTATACGGCTCACCGCGGCCTGAGCCAGCGCCATCTGCCGCCGCATAAAACTTTTTTCCGCTACGCGCGCCAGGCATTCAGCATAGGTCCTGGGACTTGCCGTGTGCTCCAGTACCTTGTCATCGCACGCCATCTCACGTTGCAATGAGAGCTCCCGCTCCATCCACCATATCCCCGGATGGAAAAACAGCAGCGCCTTCACCACTTTTTGCACCAGGTTGGTCCAGTCGTCGCGACGCCGCAGGTGTGCCAGTTCATGCAGGATCACATGCTTCAGCTCCTCTGAAGCTGCTTCCTCCATCATCCATGCCGGCAGAATTACTGATGATTTGAAGAAACCAACCGCTGTCGGCACCTGTACCCGTTGCGAAACCAGAATCGAAACTGCTCTGTGTTTTCTGAACTCTGCAACCAACTGCTGAACTTCAGGAGTCAGACTGTCTTCCGTGAGCTCAATGCAACCTTGTCTTAACGCCCGCAACTGCCACACCGCCATCACGACCCGCAGAAGCCCAAAGCAGGCCAGCGCCAGCCATGCAAGAGAAACATAAAATGCAACTGTGAACGGAATAGTAACTATTGCATGGGCCGAGATTACCCCTCCTGCCTTGCCACTCAATTTCAGGTCGAGCAAAGGCAGCAGCGCGGTGGCCACCATGGCGGAAAACCAGATCGCAAATTTCGTGCGAGAACTTTTTTGCGGAATGAATCGCAGGCAAGCTGCAACCGCCAGGGTGAGAATAGAACCTTCTGCCAGGCAATAAAGCAGGCGTTCGAACGTTACCGACGAAAGAGATTGGAGGACCGGAACCAGCATCATTCCTTGCCTCCAGTTGTTTGAAGCAACTCCTTCACCTTCTGGAGTTCTGCTCTGTCGACACCCTTGTTTTCGAGCAAATTCAGAACCAACAACTCGTGAGAACTTTTGAAAAACCTATTGACCAGGTTCCGGATCTCAAACCGGGTTGCCTCTTCGCGGCCGACCAGCGGCGTATAAATATGCGCGCGGCCATCTTTAATGTGCTGAACGTAACCTTTTTTTTCCAGGATTCTTATCGTAGTCAACACAGAGTTGTAGGCGAGGGCGGGCTTTTCCGGCAGGGCCTCCAAAAGCTGATGAACTGAGGCTGATCTCTTTTCCCAAAGGATTTCCATCAGCCTTAGTTCTGCTTCTGTCAATGTCGGCGACTGTTTCCGAGGCAATTTCCTGGCTCCTGCAACGTTGCTTATCTAGTTAGACGCGGCTCGGAGAAAATAGTAACTAATTTTTTAGTTAATCGCAATTAGCGAGAGCGGTAAGGCAACCAACATACTTGTTATCAACGGCTTAACAAGGATTCGGGGGGCCGCCAAATTTTGCCTGTGCAAGGGCCGGAGACCTCATAAACGCTGTTACCGCTCTCCTCCGGTCCCCTCGGCGGGTTTGTCAGCCTGCGGCTCCGGTTCGCTGCCTTCCTGGGAAGAGCCTTTGCCCGTGAAACTCGCCTTCAAAGCAGAGAACGCCAGACCAACTCCGCTGATTGGCTTGGGGCTGTCGGCAGGCTGTCCGGTATCGCCCGATTGCAACATCTGGCGGAAGTTACTGGTGAACTGCTGAAACATGATGTTGGACACTTCATGGATCATGCGTCCGCCCATCTGCGCCAGAATGCCAACGATCGCCAGCTCTGAAACGCTGATCACTTCTGTCCCGCCGTTTTCCAGCGCTCTCAGCTTGCCCGTCATCTTCATTGACGCACTGCCCTTGCCCCGCGTGTCCTGTCCTTTGCCCAAAATTTCGATTTCATGCGCTGCCGGATCAATGCGTACGATCTGCACCTGTCCTTTGTAATCGCTCACACTCGGGCCCACTCTCACGCTGATGGCGCCTTTGTAGGTTTTCTCATCCACCTTCTCCGTTATCTGCGCTCCAGGCACACATGTGACTACTTTCCGCGGGTCGCTGAGAAACCCCCAGACCTTGTCCGCAGGCTCCGGCACTTCAAACTTCTTCTCAATGGTTACTGCCATGGACCGTTACTCCGTTCCCTTCTCCTTCAGGATATCCACACCTTTCAATATCCATGGACGTTCTGCCGTGGATGTTGCCGTTCTCGGAAGAGATCGCATTTGAATACTATGGGTCAGTTCGTTACCGTCCGCGGGGCGGAGACCTTGGCTCACTTAAACATCGGGTGAATTAACCCACACTGCTGGGGACCGGCGGTGATTGATTAGAGCCAAAATCACCAGCCATTGCGATGTTATTTCCAAGGCTTAGTTCCCGCTCGCCATCTTGTGGAGCATGTAACTGCAGGCCGAACTCTCACCATGATGCTCTGGGCGCGATGTAAGCTGCATGGTGTCCCCCGCCTGATCCAATGACACCTTCCATCGCGACTCTGATTGCCTGGCAGGCCATTTTGGTATCAGCTTGAGTACTGAATGCGCACGATTGAATTCATACGCTCCATACTGCTGCACACCGGCTTGGATACCGAGATCCCGCCCAATCCAGAATTGCTTATTGACGTGGAACTTCCAATCCAGATCATAGCCTGTTGTTGTTTGCGCAACCGGAGCTCCTTTGGATCCGGGTTTGCACGCCTGAGTGGAGTCCACTTTCCAACTTCCGACGAGCGGATCGACCTTGGGTGAATAGACATAAAGCTTTGAGTGAAGTTTCTCTTTTCGGCCTGCCACGTCAGCATGCAGCAGGGCCAAAGTACCGCGAGGCACCGTGCTCGCCACAGTAATCGCGCCACTCTTAGCCTCAACCAAAATGCCTTTTACGGCAGGTTCAATCCACCATGTGACATCTGCGTTGAGCGGAAAGAGCGGTCCGTCTGGGACGGGATACATCACCCTTGCGTGATATATGCTGCCCGCCGGCACCTCGATGGGCGAATCTGGCCCGATCAGAGCATTGTCCATTGCCCACTGGTTTGGTTTTTCCATTTGTCCGCGGGCAATCCGCACGCTGGCCGAAAGCAACAGCATTGCGGCACAAATCAACGTCACTGCTCTCAGCATGCTCATCCTTCGCCGGAACCTGCGGCGGTTCAACCCCGAATACTTTGCGGCCTAATCTTACCTTTATAGAAAAGCCTTCAATGAGAAATCCCTTCTCTTGACAAAAAATTACGCTGTTTCCACTTCTGTGAGTCCTAGCTTCTCCATCATTTGCTGCCGGATCACGTATTTCTGTATTTTTCCTGTAACTGTCATTGGAAATTCAGACACAAAGTACACATACTGCGGGATTTTGTAATGCGCAATCCGCCCGCAACAATAATCTTTAACCTCCTGCTCAGTCATTGATTCGCCGCTACGCAGTTTGATCCAGGCACAAAGCTCTTCTCCGTACTTAGGATCGGGCAAGCCCACCACCTGCGCCGCTTCCACTTTCGGATGCTTGAACAGAAACTCCTCAATTTCGCGGGGGTAAACATTCTCTCCGCCGCGAATCACCATGTCCTTGATTCTACCCACCACATTGCAGTAACCCTCGGCATCAATCGTGGCCAGATCGCCTGTGTGCATCCATCGGGCATCATCAATCGCTTCCCGAGTCTGCTCCGGGTCGTCCCAATAACCCAGCATCACCGAATATCCGCGCGTCAGCAGTTCACCCGGCGTACCTCGCGAAACAATGCGGCCTTCAACGTCCACAATCTTAACTTCCAGGTGCGGCTGAATGCGGCCCACAGTCGAGACGCGCCGTTCGATTGGATCATCAATTGCCGACTGGAAGCTGACTGGGCTGGTCTCCGTCATGCCGTAGGCGATCGTGATGTCGCGCAGGTGCATGACATCCATGACCCGCCGCATCACCTCAATGGGACAGGGCGATCCGGCCATAATTCCTGCGCGCAATGACGTGAGATCAAAGCGCTTGAATTCCGGATGCTCCATCTCGGCGATGAACATCGTTGGAACGCCATGGAGAGCCGTGCAACGCTCCGCCTGAACAGTTTCCAGCACGCAAAGCGGGTCGAATCCAGCGCTGGGAAACACCATGGTTGCTCCATGCGTCACGCAAGCCAACGTGGACATCACCATGCCAAAGCAGTGATAGAGCGGAACCGGAATGCACAACCGGTCGCCCTCGCGCAGTCCCATCGCTTCAGCAACAAAGAATGCGTTGTTCAGAATATTGTGATGGCTGAGTGTTGCCCCTTTCGGCGCTCCTGTGGTCCCGCTGGTGAATTGAATATTGATGGGATCATCAAATTGCAGTTTCTCCTGCAAGCCCGCCAGCCGAGTGCGTTCCGCCACGCCTCCGCGACGTTGCACATCAGTAAAGCGCAACATGCCGGGTTCCGCGGCTTCCCCCAGATGGATCACCCACTTGAGCGCCGGCAAAGCTTCTGAACGCAAGGAGCCGGGTTCGCTTTTGTTCAGTTCCGGCGCGACGCTTCGCAGCATGGCAAGATAATCGCCACCTTTAAATTGGTCCGCCAGAACCAGCGCCTTGCACCCGGATTTGCCCAGCGCGTGTTGCAGCTCATTTGTGCGGTACGCTGGATTTACGGTGACCAGGATCAGTCCAGCCTTGGCGGTGGCAAACTGCGTGAGCACCCACTCGGCATTATTGGGCGACCATATTCCCACGCGGTCGCCTGGTTCGAGCCCCAAACCCAGAAATCCTGCGGCAAGCTCATCAACACGCCTTTTCAGTTCAGCGTAATTCCAGCGGATGTTCTGGTGTCGCACCACCAGGGCTTCGCGGTCCGGCCAGCGCGAGACTGTGCTATCAAAATGCGCGCCGATGGTCTCGCCCATTAAAGGCATGCTACTCAAGCCGCAGACGTAGCTTGGCGCGCTCATTGCAGTCCTCGTGGTTTCAGAAACAAGCGGTGAAGAATGTAAATCAGCCACACACGGGTCAATCTCTGAAAGTCGATTGTTTTCAGGGAGCCACTCCTACTGGCTCAGGCTGAAGGTTCCGGTTTCTGAGCAAGAGCCCTCATTCGAAACATAAGTTCCAGAGCCGGCGCCGAACCCGACAGGCGAGGGACCGAAAAAGTTTCCTGTCAGCACCGTCTTACCTGTTCCTGGGGCCGCAGCATCATCCAGCACCAGGGTACTTCCGTCTCCAATCAGCACAGTGGAAGGATCGATGTTCGCATTGCTGAAACATGTACCGCCCGTAATTGTGGCGGTTCCGGCGGCGGAAAACAGGCCGTGAGCGTCGGGCCCGGTCTGTGACATGTTTAAGTTGATTCTGGCCATAGAACCGCCCGAAGAATTCAGTGTCCCAATCCAGTTGCCGCCGAGCGCCTCCGACTGAACAACCACTGAACCCGGCCCTGTCGGGATGCATCCTGCACCCGTTACAGCAAAACTGCCGCCAAGAGAGGAGCCATGTCCGCCGGGATGTGTGAGCCCGGTCAACATCAATTGCTGGCCATTCGGCAGCATTGATTGCAAATCTATTTCGCTGGAATTCGCCGTGCCGGTCAGGGAAATGTCCGTGGAGAACGGAAAACAGGATGAATTCATGAAGTGCATAATCCCGGAGATCGACGAGCCATTCTGGGTTAGGCCGCCCTGGAGTTCAAATTCAAG
>DATFDA010000022.1:0-12670 GCA_035252525.1 Candidatus Angelobacter sp.
CCACGGCAACTTTAATGGTAGAGCACGGCTGCGCTCCTTCAGAAAGGGCAAGCTTCTGGTTCACCATGGCCAGGATGCGCCCATCTGTAGGATCAATCGCAACCATGGTGCCGTTCATATTGCCCAGCGCGTCCAGCGCAGCCTGCCGAACCATGGCATCTTCACCCGCGGTGTCATCTCCGTTAGTGATGTCCGTTGCGTAAGAACTGGTATAAAAGTGCTCGACGTAGCGATGATGGCGAGCATGGCGAACTCGCCGGGTGCGCACCGTGCGCGTACTTACGTTTTTCAGCGCAGGTCTCGCCTTGCGTTTGCGGGCGCTTACTACTCGCTTGCGCGACTTCCTGTGTTTGTGGGTGGTTGCAGAAGCTGCGGTGTCCTTTTTTGTTGACGCTGAACTGGACGCGGCAAAGCCGGGAACTGAGACGAGGGTGACGAAAAGGGCTGTAACTGCCAAAATCAAAAATCGGAGCCGAGACATCATGGTGTCACTAGTACCTTAAATTCTGGGAGAACAGTTAATGGATAATCCGGAACTTCAGCAGACATTCCGGGATTGGGCCAGTCATCAACGCGATTCCCTCATCCTACGAGAGCTGATCGTAACCCGACAATCCCCAATTCACCTGAATCCGGAGTAGGTATTTCCTTTTCTCTTTCCGCCACTCAAGGAAAGATGCAGCAGCTTCGGCGGGGTTTGTACACCGGAGCTGCCTGAATCTGTGACCCTCAAATTGGCGCTAACTGAAACAGCAGGAACTTAGGTCCAGTATTTACAACCCTGAACCAGGGCCTATGTTCTTCTTCTTAACTCGCGATTAATTTTCTTAACGCAGGTTCAGTTGATTTCGCCGCGTTTGCGGATAAACGCGGGAACATCAAGGTCATCTCTTTCCACGCTGGTCCGGATTGCCTCAGTCACCGTGGCCAAGCTTGGCGTTTCGCGCACCGGAGCAGCCATCACACGGGCCGGCATGCCGTTTCCGTTGTGGATGCTGCCGCCATTTACTGCTCTTGTCTCGGGCTGAGCTACCGGCTGCTGCGGCTGGTATCCATTGGCCGTTCTTGACGAAGCAATGGCCTGTTGGGCAGTGCTTACGCCACGCTGGCTGCGCTGCTGGAAATCGCTCTTAAAGCCGGTGGCGATCACCGTGATCTTCACTTCGTCTTTCATCTTCTCGTCCTGCACAGCGCCAAAGATGATATTGGCATCTTCATGCGCGGCGGACTGAATAATGGTGGACGCCTCATTCACTTCCGCCAGCTTCAGCGAACTTGAACCGGTAATGTTGATGAGGATGCCGCGAGCGCCGTCAATCGCGCCTTCCTCCAGCAGCGGGGAAGAGATCGCCGCCTGCGCCGCCTCAGTGGCCCGGCGCTCGCCCTTGGCAACCGCAGTTCCCATCACGGCGTGGCCCATGCCCTGCATAATGGTTTTCACGTCAGCAAAGTCGCGGTTGATAATGCCGGGAATCGTGATGATGTCAGAAATTCCCTGGACCGCCTGCCGCAGAATATCGTCAGCCACGCGGAACGACTCAAAGAATCCGGCATTCTGGGCAACCGCCAGCAGGCGCTCGTTGGGGATTACGATCATGGTATCGACGCTATCTACCAGTTCCGCCATGCCACGTTCGGCCTGGTTCATGCGCCGCTTGCCTTCAAACGCGAATGGCTTGGTGATCACCGCCACGGTTAGCGCACCCATTTCGCTGGCAAGCGAGGCGATAATTGGCGCGGCGCCTGTGCCCGTGCCGCCACCAAGTCCGGCGGTGACAAAGACCATGTCTGCTCCTTCCAGCGCTTCAATGATCTTGTCAGCGTCTTCCAGCGCTCCGCGACGGCCAACTTCCGGATTCGCTCCTGCGCCCAGGCCGGTGGTGAGCTTGGTTCCGAGTTGAATCTTCACCGGCGCGCGCGACATCTGCAGCGCCTGCAGGTCCGTGTTGGCCACCACAAATTCCACGCCTTCCATGCCGGCGCAGATCATGCGGTTGACTGCGTTTCCACCGCCTCCACCCACGCCGATTACCTTGATTTTGGCGTTGTTGCGCGGGTCCTCATTGAAGCTGATCCGGATGTCGTTATCCGGCTGCGTCTTCTTTCTTTCGTCATTCATGCATCACACTCCTGATCCTTATTCCGGACCGTCACCTTGCCCGGGCCCAGTTGCATCTTCAATTCCGGAAGCCTGCTGCGACCTCCGGCCCGCGTTTATTTTTTACGCACCCAGTTTGGCCAGCAGGGTGCGCACCTTTGCGCCAAAACCTTGTTCCTGGATCATCTTTGCCGCCGTGGTGCGATGCGCATACATCGCCAAACCAATCACCGTGGCAAACTCCGGCTCCGCCAACTGCGGCGGCATGCTGGAAATGGGCTGCGGTGACGCTAATCGCACCGGCTTGTCCAGCACTTTTTCAAAAACCTCAGATAATCCATCCAGCCGCGATCCGCCGCCTGTGAGCACGATTCCCGCGTTGCAGATTTCCAGCACTCCCGCCTGGCGGAGGTGGTCGCGCAACAGCTCGCACAATTCGTCGGCACGAGGCTCCAGGATCTCTGCCATGAAACGCCGCGGCATCAGGCGGGAAGGCCGATCGCCCACAGCCGGGACCTCAATCTCATCGCCTTCAGGGACTCTGCTGCTGATGGTATGGCCAAAGCTCTTCTTGATGGTCTCGGCAGAACCCAGCGGAGTTCGCAGTCCAACGGCCACGTCGTTGGTGAAGTGGTCGCCTCCAACGGGAATCACGCCTGTATGCGCCACCATGCCATCGCAATAGACGATCAAATCGGTTGAGCCTGCGCCGATGTCAGCCAGGCAGACGCCCAATTCTTTTTCATCCGCGCGCAGGACAGCGTCGGCGGACATCAGAGCCTCATACACCACGTTGTCCACGTGCAGCCCGGCGCGGTTCACGGCTGTGACGACATTCTGCGTGGCGCTGGCTGAAGCCGTGACCATGTGCAGGTTCACTTCCAAACGGCGTCCCATCATCCCGGCGGGATCACGCAGGCTTCCCTGATCGTCAAGAATGAATTCTTGTGGCAGCAGGTGGAGGATCTCGCGGTCGGCCGGCAGAATCACGGAACGTGCTTTTTCCACTGCAGCACGAATATCTTCCCGCTTCACGTCACGCGGGCGATTGCCCAGAGTAATGCCTCCACGGCTGGTCACGCCTTTTATGTGAGAGCCGCCAACGGAAACCATGGCGCTTTCCACCGTGCATTCGGCCAGCCGTTCCGCCTCTTCCACCGCTTTCTGCACGCTGTGCACGGCCTTATCCAGCTCAACAATGATGCCTTTGCGCGACCCACGGCTATCCACCACTGAGTGCCCGCGATAGCGCAGACCGGAATCTGTGGCCTGGCAGATCAATGCCACGGTCTTGGCGCTGCCCACGTCGAGCACCGCGATCAGGTTGCGGTTCCCGTTGCCGTTGTCGTTGTGATGGCCATTCCCGTTTCCGTTGCCGTTTTTTGCCGCACTGCTCATGAAGAAAAGCTCCTAGCTGCTGGCTCTTGGCCTTTGGCTTTTGGCCATTGGCTCCTGATCACCGCTGCTCTTCCACGTCTTACTCTTTCCAGTCCCATGCGCCTTGTTTCCGCGCCGTTACTTCTTCTTCCAGGTCCTCTTTTTCGGACGTCCCTTGCTTTGTTTCCAGTTAGCAGGTTTCACCACCGGCTTTGGGGCTGAATGCTGAGTGCTGACTGCTGATTGCTTCGCATCGCCCGCTGATTGCTCCGGCTTGTCAGGGTTAACAATGATCTGCCCGTCGTAGCGCAGGTCTACCGATTGCAGGTTCTGAAACTGCTGCCGCCACTCGCTGATGTGCGCCAGGTACAGCTTGTAGCGATCGAGAAAATTCGACGCTCCCAAGTGGATCAGCAGGGCGCCTCCGCCTTCGTCCGCCATCACCTTTGCGTCTTCCGGGTCGGAAAGGTCCACTTCACTGATCTGCCGCGTGTACTGCGCGCCATCCTTGCCGCCCGAATCGAGCTCCGCCGCCATGCGGTTGTAGATCTTCATTGCCGCCGCGCGTGAGGAAAGCGGCTCCGTGTCGCTGATGCCATGGATCACCGGGAAAGAATATTTCGTGTGCCGGTCAGCCGGCATGCCCATGATCACGCCGTTTGCGTCAATGAGGCTTACGCGCGGGCCAATTTGCACAAACGCCACCGGCGTGCGCTCCTGGATGTCGACAGCGATGCGGTTCGGCAATATGCGCATCACCGTGGCTGATTCCACCCAGGGAATTTTCTCCAACTGGCGCTGCCGTTCATCGAGCGGCACAAAGAAGATGTTGCGGCCGATATCCGCTCCGGCAATTTCCATGACATGCGCGCGCGAAGCATTGTGCACGCCGCTGATCTCCACGTTGTCACTGGAATTGATGCGGAAGCGCCACGAGTGCATGCCGTAGCCGTAAGCCGTGGCCGCTGCGCTGCCCACAATCAGGGCCGTTCCCACAATCACTGCGGCCAGCTTCACCTTCTGCGCCACCTTCTTCGGCAGCACATTGCGCTTGACCGGAACCCGCCGCTGCGCGCGCAGAAACTGCACTTCATCTTCGTCTTCCAGGTCGATGACAAAGGAATCATCCATCTCGCCGGTGGGAGAACTTTTCTTGCGTGAGCGCTCGGAATTTCTACGCGAATTCGGAGAGGGCGAATCTTCAGACGCGGAAGCTCGCGGGGTATCGTCCTCGCGGAAGCGGCCACGGTCTATCCTTGCCCGTGACGGTACTACAGGTTCGTCATTTGGATTGACTTCAATCAGCTCGCGCGCCATTAAAGCAAATCAGGCCTGCGGAGTTTTCGCCAACCTCAATATACCTGTTTCTTTCCCTTTTTGTTAGGAGATTTTATGTACAAACCGATTTTTTTAGGGTTAATGCCGTCTGTTGCGCTTTCCAAGCAGGTGCAGTGCTACTTGGTCCACAAATCTTTCCGCCAATAGGGGAATAGATCCCCGAGCAACTCGCGTTTTCGGCTGTCCTCGCCGTAGCCTTGGTAGACTTCCGCCGAACTCAGGACAAGACTGCAGTCGTTCAGCACCGGTATCAACCCATGCAGGCTAATGTGCATCCACGATTCAACCACAATGCCTTTGTCCATCACGCGATCGAGCACGTCGACCAGGCTGTCCGATGTTGGAAAATGGATTGAGATGCTCACCCTTTCGTATCCGCGATCATCCGCGCTGATCCGCGGTTACTCCTGCTTATTTCCGCTTGCCCTTGCGCCCATGCCCAGCTTTGTCCGCCACCAACTCATCTGCCGTCACAAACACCGGCTCAATGTCCGTAGGCAGAGACTTCAGCCGGTCCAGCGTCTTCTGTGTCTGCGGACGGATCACGCTCAACTCCGTCAGCATCTTCTTTGCTCCGTTGTAGTCGCCCGTGGCTTCCATCGTGAGAAATTCATGGTCCAGCGAGTTCACCGCGTCCTTTATCTTGCTCATATCCACGCTATAGGTTCCATCAGAGTTTTCCACGAATGCGCCTTTATCCAAAAACCAGTTGAACTGGATGGCCATGCCCTTGGCGTGCGCGTCCTGCAAGCCAAAACGCAGCGTGCGGAACGAAGACGCGAGATAGGTGGTATAAAGCTGGCGCTCGGCATCCGCTCCATGCGGAATCGGCATCTGGATCTTGCCTGCCTCAGCCTGGGTCATCAGGTGCTGGAGCGCGAACAGCCCGGTCACATCGGCTTTGGCTTCTTCAATGGCGCTATACAGCTCTTTTAGTTCCAGCCGAGGATTTGTTTCCCGGCCGTTGACTTTGATCTGGTGCGGCCCCAGTCCGTGGGAAAGCTCATGCGCCACAATGTGGGTAAAGAAGAGATCAAAGCTCAAATCTTTTTGCGCCGCGGGCTGCAGCACCATCTTGGAAATCGGCTCCAGCGTGGACTTGAACTTGGCCTCCTGCACGTTTTTCAGCATCACGCGCTTGCTGCCCTTGAGCTGCACAACTTTGTCGTCGTTAGGAAGGTTGTAAGCCGCCGTCTGGACGCCATGGTTGCCGTCGCCCGCAGCGAAAACTTCATTAACCACGCGGATCGGCGATGCTGCGCCCAGCTTGCCCACGCGATACTTCGGCTCTTCCGGCAGGTTGTCTTCTATGTCCTGCAGGTGCTGGCTCAGAAACGCGAGCCGCGAGCTTTCTTTTTCATCGCGCAGGTTGATGTACGCCTCGAACGCGGCTTTGTAGCCGAAAAGTTCGTCGTTATAGGTTTCATACGGGCCAAAAGTGACATCAAGCGGCGCGTCCAGGTCCATCCAGGCGATATCGCTCTGGTAGTAATCATTGGAGGCGAATGCGTCAGCCCGCGAGTTGAGGAATTTCTTGAGCGTCGCATTGCCGGTGAGAGCCGCCGCCTCGCGCAGCAGTTTGCCTGCCTGATCCAGGTCTGTTTTGTATTCCTGGCTGTAAGGGACCAGCTTCAGTTTCTTGTTGGCGTCGCGGCGCACCACGGTGAAGAAGCCTTCGGCCTGCTCCTTTTCCGCCGGCGAGAGCGTCTTTACCCAGCTCTCAAACTCTTCCTTGGTCATGTCTTCCGGATAAAAATTCGCGCCCGCCGGCTTGTGCTCCGGCACCCCTGGCAGAAAGGCCTTGTGCTGGTCAATCTCTGACCACGGCCCTTTGTTGATCCAGAAGTAATGCAGGCGTGCCTTGCCCAGGGGCGTCTTGTCCTGCTGCAGCTTGTGATAGAGCGCAAGGTCGCCGCTCCAGAACTGCTTCATGAACAGCGTGTTCACAATGCGCGCCGCCTCAATCAGCTTCACCAGCGCCTGCTTGTCGCCGGCGGAAAGCACGGAGGTGTCCACCACCAGCCTGGTGGGCGCAAACCGCGCCGCCATCTTGTTCAGTTCAGCGGCGTCAGGCGACGACTTGGAAATGGTTTCTTGGGCAACAGAGAGCACAGACATCACAGTGACCACCAGAAAAACAGAAAAGATCAGGCGCATAGGCTGCCTTTCTTTTTGAGATCGCAACTTGAAAGCATACCGCGCTCCTTGCGGTCACGTCACGCTTGCGGAGCCATCGCCGAACCCGTAGTCGGGAAAGGCAACACCCACCACGGAGCCGTCATGACCGATAGGCGGTTCCAAACGAGCATGAAAATGCTTTTTTGTCGCTTCGCCTACGGCTCTGCTCCAGCCTGCGGCAACATGGAGTTGGACTTTCTGCCCAAGCCTACCCAGCCCTTATCCCTCAGCGCATGTTGGGCGCCTCGGGAACGGAGCTGGGCTACCGTTATGACGCGCCTGCCGGCGCTGGACTCTGGCCGGGGATATTGCTTCGTAGCTCGCGGGCTGCTTTTTCGAGAGAGACACGGAGGCACGGAAACCGGCGTCAGAGTATTCACGGCTTAGCCCGGGACAGTTGGGTTCAGGGCGAGCCGTAGCCGGCATTTCCGATGGCGGGCGATGTCGGCGATCACGCGCGATGTCGGCGATTCCTTACCTTGCCGCCTCCATCGCTCCCTCCCGTACCTGCTGCTCTTTCCTCCTGCCAATCATGTTCTTGAAGCCGTGCTGGGCCTTGTCCAGGTAGTAGTAGTACACCGGCGTGATGTAGAGCGTGAGCGTCTGCGAGAAGATCAAGCCGCCCACCACCGCCAGTCCCAGCGGCTGGCGTGATTCGGAGCCTGCGCCAAACCCGATAGCAATCGGCAACGTGCCCATCAGAGTTGCCATGGTGGTCATCATAATGGGACGGAAGCGGATGAGCGCTCCTTGGTAGATGGCGTCGGCTGCGCTCTTGCCTTCTCCACGCTGGGCATCGAGCGCAAAGTCAATCATCATGATGGCGTTTTTCTTCACCAGTCCCACCAGCATGATCACGCCCACGAAGGCGTAAATGCTGAGTTCTTTGTGGAAAATCATGAGCGTGGCCAGCGCGCCCACACCAGCAGAGGGCAAACCGGAAAGAATGGTGATGGGGTGAATGAAGCTTTCATACAGAATTCCCAGCACTATATAGATGACCAGGATGGCCATCGCCAGCAGCAATCCCAGGCCTTTGAAAGAAGACTCAAACGCCTGCGCTGTTCCTTGCAGGCTGGTGGAGACTGTGGCCGGCAGGACCTGTGCGGCTTCGCGATTTACCGCCGCAATGGCATCGCCCAGCGCAACACCCGGCCGGAGATTAAAGCTCAGCGTGACTGCCGGAAGCTGGCCGAGGTGCGTGACGGTCAGCGGCCCAACATCTTTCTTGAAGCTGGCCACCGATCCCAGAGGCGCAAGCTGGCCCGTTCGCGAGTGAACGTAGAGCATGCTCAACGCGCCCGGATCAAGCTGGAACTGCGGCTGCAACTCCATGATGACCTTGTACTGGTTGTTGGGAGCGAAGATGGTTGAGATCTGGCGCGAGCCGTAGGCGCTGTAGAGCGCATCTTCCACCGTGCGCGGATCCACGTTGAGCGCCGCTGCCTTATCGCGATCAATCTGTACCGTTACCTGTGGGTTCTTGATCTGCAGATCGCTCGTCACGTCCTGCAACTGCGGCAGTCCGCGCAGGCGCTGCTCAAGCTGCGGGGCCACCTGGTAGAGCTCCGCTGTATCAGGACTTTGCAAGGTGAACTGGTACTGGCTCTTGGTGAGCTGGCCCCCAATGCGGATGGGCGGAAGGTTCTGTAGATAAACATTGATGCCGGGGATTTGTGCCAGCTTGGGCCGAAGTTCCTGAATGATCTCATCTACGTGCGGACGCTGGTTGCGCGGCTTCAGGCGGGCAAAGATGCGGCCTGAATTGAGCGATGCATTCACGCCTCCGCCGCCCACCGTGGACATGTAGTTGTCTATGTAAGGGCTCTCGCCCACGATTTTTGCCGCTTCCAACTGGTGGCGGACCATCTCATCAAAAGAAATTCCCTGGATGCCTTCAGTGAAGGCGAACACCTGTCCGGTGTCCTCGCTGGGTAAAAAGCCCTTGGGAATCTTGTAGAAGAAGACTCCAGTGGCAAACAGGATCACGAATGACACCATCAGCGTGGCGAATTTATGCCGCATCACGCCCTGGAGCGTCCACTCGTAAAAGCGCAACATCCCGTCGAAAACGGCCTCACTCTTCTTGTAAAAGTATCCGTGCTGCTGGTGCGAGCCCACTTTCAGGAATCGGCTGCACAGCATGGGCGTAAGCGTGAGCGAGACAAAGCCCGACACTAAAATGGCGCAGCCAATGGTTACCGCGAACTCGTGCAGCAGCCGGCCCACAATACCGCCCATGAACAGCACGGGGATAAACACCGCTGCCAGAGACAGCGTCATGGAGAGGATGGTGAAGCCGATTTCCCGCGCGCCCTCCACTGCGGCTTCATACGGACGCTTGCCCATCTCCATGTGGCGGACGATGTTTTCCAGCATCACAATGGCGTCATCCACCACAAAGCCCACGCACAGTGTGAGTGCCATGAGTGACAAGTTATCCAGGCTGTAGCCGAGCAGATACATCAGTGAAAACGTCCCGACTACGGACATGGGCAGAGCCAGACTGGGAATAATGGTGGCTGAGAGGTTGCGCAGGAAGAGAAAGATCACCATCACCACCAGCGCCGCCGTCAGCAAGAGCGTAAACTTTACGTCGTTCACAGAGCTGCGGATGGAAACCGAACGGTCGTAGAGAATGTTCACCACAATCCCGGCGGGCATCTGAGCCTGGATGGTGGGCAGAAGCTGCTTGATACTGTCCACCACTTCCACCGTGTTGGTTCCGGGCTGCCGCTGGATGGCCAGCACAATGGCGCGCGAGCCGCTATACCAGCTTGCGGTCTTATCGTTCTCCACGCTGTCAAACACCGTTCCCACTTCGTCCAGCCTCACCGGCGACCCGTTGCGGTACGCCACAATCAACGGGCGATACTCGTTGGCTTTCAGAAGCTGTCCCGTGGCCTGGACCGTGTAAGCCGTGGAATGCCCAAACAGCGTTCCTGTGGGCAGGTTGACGTTGGCGTTGTTGATGGCGTTGTAAACGTCGTCAATGCCAATCTGGTGAATGGCCAGCTTGCGCGGATCAAGCTGCGCCCGCACGGCATATTTCTGTGTGCCGAAGACCTGCACCTGGGCCACGCCGCTCACCATGGAGATGCGCTGGGCCACGTTGGTTTCGGCATACTCGTCCACATCTGAGAGGCGCATGGTGGAAGAGCTGAGCGCCAGATAGAGAACCGGCGAATCCGCCGGATTGACCTTTTGATAAGAAGGCGGTGAGGGCAGTTCAGGCGGAAGCTGCGAGAGCGTCTTGGCGATCATTGCCTGCACGTCCTGCGCAGCCGCGTCGATGTTGCGGTCCAGCGTGAACTGCAGCGTGATGCTGGTGCTTCCCAGGGCGCTCGATGAGCTCATGGAATCGAGCCCGGCGATGGTGGAAAACTGCTTTTCCAGCGGTAGCGCCACCGCCGAGGCCATTGTGTCCGGGCTGGCGCCGGGAAGCGACGCGCTCACACTGATGGTGGGAAAATCCACGTTGGGCAGATCACTGACGGGCAGCAGGCGGTAAGCGAAAATGCCAAAAAGCAGAATCGCGACCATGATCAGGGTGGTGCTGATGGGCCGCCGGATGAATAGCTGTGTGTTCATGTTCTGCTTCCTGGCTATGAGCCGCTCTTGATTTCAACTTTTGCGCCCGGCGTCAGGCGAAGCTGGCCGTCTGTAACCACTCGCTGCCCCGCCTGCAGTGCGCCCGGAAGCAGCACGGTTTCATCGCCGGAAGTCCACGCCACTTTTACTGCCTGAGGCTGCGCTTTCAAATCCTGGTCCACGGTATATACAAAAGTTCCATTCTGGCTGGTTTGCAGCGCCGCCGTGGGTACCACGATGGCATTCGGCTGCGATTTCAGCGTCATGCTCACGTCCACAAACTGTCCCGGCCAGAGCATATGCGCGGCGTTATCAAAAGTGCCTTTCAACTTGATGGTGCCCGTAGTCAGGTCCACGGCGTTGTCAATGAACGTCAACCGGCCCTGGAAATGCCGGCTGCTGCCCTGCGGCGCTGCGTCCACTTTGAGCGCCCTGGTCGCGGAATATTCTTTCACCTCCGCCAGTTGCTGCTCCGGCAGGGAGAAGGTCACGTAGATGGGCTCAATCTGGTTGATGGTCACGAGGATGGGCACATCATTCGCCTTCACCAGGTTTCCTTCCTTCACCCCCACGTTGCCGGTGCGTCCGTTAATAGGCGAGTAGATGGATGTGTACTCAAGATTGATCTTTGCTGTCTCCACCGCAGCCTTGTCAGCGGCCACGGCGGCCTGGGCCGCATTTGAAGCCGCCACCGCCGCGTCGACCTGCTGCTTGGAGACAACACCTTGCCCGCCCAGTCCCTGATAGCGCTCCTCGTCGAGCTTGGCGTTCACAGCCTGTGCTTCATCGTGGGCCAGCATGCCTTCTGCCTGGCGCAAGGCTGCTTCAAACGGCGCTTTATCAATGGTGAAGAGAAGCTGCCCTTTTTTAACGAAGTCGCCTTCCTTGAAATGGACGCCTACCAGTTGCCCCGAAATTTGCGCCTTGATGGTGACGGCGGAAATGGTCTCCACGTTGCCAATGGCCTGTACCTCCACCGGCATTGTGCGCGAGACCACGGTTGCAATCTTTACCGGGGCCGCAGCGGGCGCACGGTTGGCCGCCTGCACGGAATCTTTCCCGGTGCAGCCGGCCAGTCCAGCCAGCAGCAAGAGCCCAGAGATGGCCGAGAGTCGTTTATCAGTTTTCATTCTTTTCTTTTTCCCTGCGTGCGCGTGGTGTCCGTTGTTGCCGTTGCTCGCAACCGGGTTCAGCATGCCCGCCAGCCAGATTTGTGAAAGTGTCTTTGCCACGTGTTGCGGCTCAAACTTCTGGTACTGCTCCCCGCCAAACAGCTCCTGGATCAGAAAGTGATACACCACCATGCCCAGGAAGCCGCGCGCCGCCAGCACCGGATCAGTCCTGCGAAACGCCTTCTGGCGGATGCGTTCACCGATGTGCTGCGCCAGCGCGTCAAAGTAATCCGCGACAAAAGTGTTGAAGAAGCGCGCTGAGAGTTCATGGTTCTCAAGCGCCGTGAACCAGAGCAGGCGGGTCAGTTCGCGGTCACGTACCGTGCGTTCCAGAAACTCACGCGCCACAGCCTCAAACACCTCCGCGTCTGAGCCGCCGATTTCCAGGATTTTTTTCACGCGGTGCCGCCTGCCCCGCGCATTGCAGAGCTCCTCAATCAGCGTCCAGTAGAGATTTTCTTTGGTTGCAAAATGGCGGAACAGCAACGCTTCAGTAACGCCGGCCTCTTCCGCGATCTCGCGCGTGGTGGTCCCCTGAAAACCTTTGCGGGCAAATATGCCTGCAGCAACCTCAAGGATCTGCTGACGGCGGTCCGTCGCTGAGAGACGTGTGGGCATGTGGAGGAAACGGAAGTAAGTAAGTGGTTACTTACCTTAGCAGCTTAGACGAACCACTCTCAAGGGAGTTATCGTGAGATGCGGGTAAAGAAGTGTAAAGCTGCGCTGGCTTAAACTCGAGCCAGCACCACGGAGAACCATTTCTGCGGATCAGACCACGAATTCTCCAATTTTAGTGCGGATTGGCGCAGCAGCCGGGAGATGGAAGCGCCAGTGAACTTATAGCTGTTTTCCGTATGGATGCGCTCGCCAAATGAGAACTGGAAATTCGTGCCCAGATCAGTGATGTAGACGTTTT